>CAZFNB010000355.1:0-3884 GCA_964520235.1 uncultured Bifidobacterium sp.
GCGCGCGTTGGAATTGAACATGACCAACGAAGGCGGCGTGGACGGCACGTATCGTCTGCTCAAGAACATCATGGGTCTCTGGCTCGTGCAGCAGTGCAAACGATCGTTCGACGCGGCGGGGCGCAAGTATGATTACGGCCAGCTCGCGGCGATGGCAGGCAAAGCCAAGCCGCTTCGCTCCATCGTAAACCTGAACGACCCGCGCTTCCTCAATCCGCCGGACATGCCCAAGGCGATCCAGGATTTCTGCCGCGAGACGAAGCAACCCGTGCCGCGCAATGAAGGCGAACTGGTGCGCTGTTGTTACGAAAGCCTCGCTTTGAAGTATCGTGAAGTGATCGGCTCGCTCGAAGAACTCACGGGCGAACAGATTCAAGTCATCCACATCGTCGGCGGCGGTTCACAGAGTCAGTTGTTGAATCAGTTCACCGCTGATGCCTGCCAGCGCCCGGTCGTCACCGGCCCGGTGGAAGCCACGGCGATGGGCAACTTGCTCACGCAGGTCAAAGCCGACGGCGAACTCAAATCGCTGGCGGAGATGCGCGAGGTGGTGCGCGCATCGAGTCAGGTGCAACGCTACGAACCGGCGGCGTGGAACGAGGCGGCGGATCGTTTTGCTGAACTGAAGAATTGAACCACGGATGCACACGGATCAACACGGATGGGATTTCACTGGCAGGGCGCGTCACTCCGTGCGCGCCGGGCTTCTGTCTGGCGACTGCGGCGCGCACGGAGTGACGCGCCCTACCTTCCTGAGCTTGAATCAGTGTCCATCAGTGTTCATCCGTGGTTAAACCTATGAAACGTCACGCCTTCACGATGAAGCTCAAGCCGGGCGTCGTGGCTGAATACAAAAAGCGCCACGACGAGATCTGGCCGGAACTTTCCGCCGTCCTCCGTGCCGCCGGCATTTCGGACTATTCCATCTTCCTCGACGAGGCGACGCTCACGCTCTTCGCCGTGCAAAAGCAGACGGACAACAGCACCGCCACCGATCTGCCAAATCATCCCATCGTCAAAAAGTGGTGGGCTTACATGGCACCACTGATGGAGGTTAATCCGGATAATTCACCCAGGTGCGGCGGGTTGGAAGAAGTGTTTCACCTGCCTTGACGCCTATGCGGCGGCAGATGACCCGGCGGCAGCGCTGCGGCAGCGGAACCTGTCGCAAGACCACATCGCAACCACTCCTCTGGCCGCGCGCTTGAAAGAATCTGATGCGCCACCGCTGCCAGCAATGCGTCCCCTGCCCCGACGGTGTTGCGCACCTTGACCCGGGGAGGTTTTGCGTGCTTCTCGAAATTCCCGGCAACATTCACCAGCAACCCGCCATTTGCACCGCGTGAAACGAACACCCAGCCGCGGGTTTCGCCGGACAATTCTTTTGCCGCCTGAACAAGTTCATGTTCGGAACGGAACTTCTGCCCGGCCCACAATGCCAGTTCATGCTCGTTCGGTTTCACCAAAAACGGACGCGCCTTGATGCCGGCGGCGAACGGCGGCCCATCGCAATCCAGCACCGTTCTCACGCCGTATTCGCGCGCCAGCCGGATGATTTGCGAGTAAGCAGTGACAGGCACGCCACGCGGCAGGCTGCCGGACAGAACCAGCAATTGCGCCGGGCGCTTGAGATGCGATTCAACCACACGAATGATCTGTGCCCACTCGCGTCTGGAAATCTTCGGCCCCAGCGGATTGAATCGCATCTGCCTTCCGACGCGTGTGGTGACGATGATGTTGACGCGGGTCGGTTCATGAAGTGGAACAACGTGCGCAGGTATCTTCTCGTCGCGCAGATGACTGGCAAGTTCCCGACCCGCATTTCCGCCAAGCGGCAGGATCAGTTTCGGTTTCGCCCCGAGATGTTTCAGCCAGCGCGCTACGTTGATGCCCTTGCCTCCGGCCCAACGGCGCTCGGACTGGACGTTGTTCTTCTCCTCCCAAAGCACATCGTCCACGCGCCACTCGGCGTCAATGGACGGATTCAGTGCGAGGATGAGCGCGGTCATCACGGCAACTGGAACACGCGATAAAGCCGTTGCGAACCGAGATTTGTCTGCGAACCGTCATCGAGGAACTGGTATTGCAGGTTGGTTGACGTGATGATGTTGGAGAACGTGCTCCATGCCGGAGGCACGAGCGAGCCTGACCATTGCACCTGATAACGCTGGCCCGGGCCGCCAGTCCAGTTCAGAAGAAAACCATTCGTGGCGCGGTTCACGACAAGTCCCGCCGGAGGTGCAAAGACAAACGTACTCAACACCAGTCCTTCGCGGACATCGAAGTAATTATACGGCGAAGGCAGCGGCAGACACCATGTCGTCGAAGTTCCTGTGGCAAGAATCCCCGGCGATACGACAACCCACGGAGGAGTCAAAAGATCCGTACGGCCTTGAACGTAATAATGTACTCCCGGCAGGGATGCCCACGTGACACAGATGCTGTTGCTATACTGTTGCACGCTCGTGACTGTGATCGGAAGGCCGGTGGTGGGCCACTCGGTGGCCTTGACGGAATAGGTGGCCGGCGAACCGGAGAGGTTGACCACGGCGAGATACCACGAGCCGGGCGACAAGGCCACCGGCGCAGAATTGGTGAAGACAATGATCAGTTCGTCGCTCAACCCGCTGTTCGTGCTGATGTAGTCGAAGGAAGCCAGGCCCGGCAACGGAACGCCCTTCCTCGCGACGAGCGCAAGGTCGGCATTCGCGCCATTGATCTCGAACTGCGCCCGGGCCGCACTGCCGCTGACGATGTAGCGATAGTAATTCGCGTTCGTCACCGCCGGGGTGTTCGTGGCGAAGTACGCGATCGCGTTCGTCAATGTGACGATGGGTGTCGGGCTGGTGTTCGTGCTCACCGCGATGCCCTCGGCCACGCGGAAGAAATGATACGGCGACGGCAACGGGATGCACCACGTCGTCGAGTAAGCTGTGGCCGTGATGGTGGGAGAGACGTTGTCCCAATTGGTGGCGCTGAGGTCAGGTTTGCCTTGAACATGGTAACGACCGCCGGGCACGGAGGTCCACGTCATGCAGAATTCGTTCGTCCCGAGGAAGACATTGGTGATGACGACGCCGATGCCGACCTCGGCGGCGCTGAATTCGGAAGCCTTGATGGAATACGAGACAGGAACGCCCGCGACGTTGACCGCCGCCAGGAACCAACTGCCCGGTGAAAGTTTTACCGGTGTGCTGTTGGTATAGACAACTATGAACTCGTCGTTCGTATAACCGTTGGCGCTGATGTAATCGAACGTCGCAAAGTCGGGGAGAGGAAGCCCCTTGCGCAGGAGCAATGTCATGTCGTCACTTGGGTTGTTGATCTCGAACTGCGCGCGCACCGCGTTGGTGGTGACAACGAAGCGGTAGTAATCCGTGTCCAGTCCCAACGCCATGTTCGTGGTCGTGTATGGAATCCGGTTTGTGAGCGTGATGATGGCCGGGAAGATGTTTGTGAACTCATCCGCCACGATGGTGTAGGTGACATTGGTGATGTCGGCCGGCAACACGCCCAGATACCAGCGGCCCGGCGACAACGCGACAGGTTGCGAGTTCGTGAACAGCAGAATCTCCTCCTCGAAGCTGCCGGGGTTGAAGCTGCCGATGTCGTAACTGGCCAGCGTGGGCAACGGCAGTCCCTTGCGTGCTATCAGGTTTGCGTTGCCGTTCATGTTGTAGAGGCGGTATTGAACGGCGGTGGCGTTGGTTGAAACGTCGTAGAAATAGTACTTCTGGAACGCCAGACCAAGCGTGTTGGTCTGCGGGATGTGATTCACCAGCGGCGTGATGTCGAAGTCCACACGGATGGCAAAATTTGCCGGTGCCGCTGATGCGTTTTCGACAGCAAGATAGTAGCGCTGGCCGGGAATCAAATCCGGCGGA
>CAZFNB010000356.1:0-3867 GCA_964520235.1 uncultured Bifidobacterium sp.
GCCGTGGCGTAGCCGGGCGTGGCGTAATTGACGATGTGATCAAGATCGAAGACTGCATTGGTGTCGGCACGCTTGTAGCGATAACCGTTCTTTGCCGTGGCGTCATTCACGCGCACCCATTCGTCAGGTTCGCTTGGGTAATTCAGCCCGAGGTCGTTATCAATCGTCTTGGGCGCGAGGACGACAGGCAATCGTTCAGCGAGCGGCTGCAATCCGTTGAGCGTGCCGTCGCCGCCGATGCAGATGAGTCCGTCAATGCCGAGCTTTTTCAACCGCGACACAACCATGTCCAGATCGTCCTTCTTGTTCGGATCAACGAAATCGCGGGACGAGCCGATGAGCGTGCCGCCCTTGGTCGGATCAAGTTCAGGAATGTCCTGATAAAGCGGATTGAGATGCACGTGCGGCACACGCGGATTGAACAGGCAGTTGAATCCCTTGATCAGGCCGACGATCTCCACCTTGAGCCGGTTGGCGCGCGTGACTGCGCCGTGGATGGTGGCGTTGAGCGCGGGTGTGTCGCCGCCCGCGGTGAGGATGCCGATGCGTTTCATTGCTGTTGCTGTTCCTCCTGCTGGACGAAATGGGTTTCGTCGCCCGTGCCGAAGTCCTGAAAAATGTAGGCATTGAACAACGCCTCGCCGACGTTGTTGAGCTTGAGCTGAACCTGGTCGAGGTAATCGTGAAGTCCGGCATCGAAGACTTCCTCGATGGTCGTGAACTGCAATTCCGCCGCGAGCCTGCCGCAAAGTTTTTCCGCGTCGTTGCAGAAGCGGCGGGCGGAGACACCGGAGATGTTGCGCAACGAATCGTTCAGACGCTCGACGCAGAACCGGACCGAGCGCGGGAAATCCTCGTTGAGCAGGAGGAATTCGGCGACGTCGCGCGGATGCACTTCCGCGCCGTGCATGGCTTTGAACGCGTCCCATGCGCTGCACGAACGCAGCACCGCCGACCATTCGAGCGCATCGCTCTGGCTCACGGCCTTGGGCAGGCCGCGCGCGGGCAGCGTGTGATAACGCAGATCAAGGATGCGCGACGTCTTGTCCGCCCGCTCGATGAAACGCCCGGCTTCGCTGAACCACCAGCCCTCGTTGTGGATGTGCGTGGCGTAACTCAGGCCGATCAACTGGAGCGAGCTTGCCTTGATCTGGTTGAAAAAATCCGTCGGGCTGTCCATCCACATCTCCCGCGCCTGCGGTGAGAGCATGAACAGATAAAGGCGGTTCAATTCCTCCCACGTCTCGACGGTGATCTGGTCGCGCACCATGCGGGCGTTCTCACGCGCGCTGCAAATCGAGGACACGATGGAGTTCGGGTTCTCCTGCCGGAACACCATGAAGTCCGCGACGGCGGCGGCGGTGGCGCGTTGATGTTTCTGCACGAACGATTCCTGGTCGCCTGTGGTCTGGACGATGGGCATCCAGTGTGCGCGCAACTTTTCATCATCGAGGCTGCGGAAGTCGAGCAGCAGTTGAAGGTTCACATCGAGCAGTCGGGCGACGTTTTCTGCGCGCTCGATGTAACGCGACATCCAATAGAGTGAGTTGGCAACGCGGCTTAACATTTATTCATCTCCATACAAAACCCAGGTGTCCTTGCTGCCGCCGCCCTGTGAGGAATTGACGACGAGCGAACCCTTGCGCAACGCCACGCGCGTGAGGCCGCCGGGAACGATGACAGTCTTCTCGCCGCACAGGATGAACGGACGCAGATCCACATGGCGACCCTCGAAGCCGCCGTCCACATAGGTCGGATGCGTCGAGAGCGAGATCATCGGCTGCGCGATGTAATTGCGCGGGTCGGCTTCGATACGCTTGCGGAACTCGGCGATCTCCTCCTTCGCCGCCTTCGGCCCCATCAACATTCCGTAGCCGCCGGATTCGTTGGCTGCTTTGACGACGAGCTTTTCAAGGTTCGCGAGAATGTATTTTTTATCTGCTTCCTCGCTGGCCAGGTACGTCGGCACGTTCGGGATGATCGGTTTCTGGTCGAGGTAATATTCGATCATCTTCGGCACGAAGTAATACATCACCTTGTCGTCGGCGATGCCCGTGCCGATGGAGTTGGCGAGCGAAACATTCCCGGCGCGATACGCGCGGATCAAGCCCGGCACGCCCAACATCGAATCGCGACGGAACACCGTCGGGTCGAGGAAATCATCGTCAATGCGGCGATAGATCACATGCACGGGCTTCAAGCCCTTCGTCGTACGCATGAACACATGATCGTCGCGCACGAGCAGATCGCGGCCCTCGACGATCTCGATGCCCATCTGACGCGCGAGATACGTGTGCTCGAAGTAGGCGGAGTTGTAAGCGCCGGGTGTGAGCAACGCGATGGTCGGCTCGGCAACGCCAGCGGGTGCGATGTGCTGGAGCGACTTGAGCAGTTCCTGTGGATAGTGTTCGACGGGTCGCACGCCGACGTTCTCGAACAAGCCGGGGAACGTGCGCTTCATCGCGCGCCGGTTTTCGAGCACGTAACTGACGCCGCTGGGGCAGCGACCATTGTCTTCGAGCACGAGATAGTTGCCCTTGTCGTCCCGGATGAGATCGGTTCCGCAGACGTGGATGTAAATGTCCTTCGGCACGGCGAAGTTCACGAACTCGCGGCGAAAATGTTTTCCAGAAAGGATGTAATGCGCCGGGACAACGCCATCCTTGATGATGTTTTGTTCGTGATAGATGTCGTGAAGGAAAAGATTGAGAGCAGTGATGCGCTGGACGAGGCCGCGCTCGATCAATTCCCATTCCTTCGCCGGGATGATGCGTGGCACGAGGTCGAACGGAAAAATCCTTTCCGTGCCGCGCGAATCGCCATAGACGTTGAACGTCACGCCTTGCCGGAGGAACGCGAGATCAACGGAGTTGCGCTTGGTCTTGAAGTCGTCGTTGGAAATCTGACTGAATGCCTGGCGCAACTTCGAGTAGTGATCGAACACCTCCCCTTCCCTGCCAAACATTTCGTCGAAAAAACCATTTTTGTCCGCGCCTCCGAGGCTCAATCCGGACGGTTCTCTTTTAGCCACTGCGGTCATTTTACTTCACGCGGATGAATGTTATTTCTGGTTTTTGCCGCGTAAAATCATGCAGAACATCCTGCCCAAGAGTGCGCGGCCTTCATTTAGCAAGGGGCTTGCCGACGCCAGACAAGAACCAATTCCAGCGAGGGCGGAACGGCACTCCCCGACGGAAATTTATCTGTGCCGTGCGATCAGGTATTCGCGAAAAGCGTCATAATCCGCCTTCATCGAATCATAGTCTTCCGGCAAGCGAATCATCGCCGTCATTGCAGGAGGCACATCTGGTGACCAGCCGAATGCTTTCTCGATTTCTTCCGGGAACTTGGCTGGATTTGCCGTCTCAATGATCGCAGCCGGCAAACCGTCGAGCGATTCGGTTTGCAACCAATCCAAAAATCCCTGCCACGCCACGGCGCCATGTGGTTCGAGCAACGATTGGAATCTGTTCCAGTAATCCAAAAAGGCCGCGCGCGTACGCTCGTCATTCACTGAACTTGAGAACAGATCGCGTCGCATCGCGACCAGGTCGGGTTGCCGGTGTATCCTGCCGGTCTCATCCATCTGCCCGCCATAGACGGCGACAAGCCGTACGAGATTGCTCGGGTGACCCACGTTCATCGCGTTGGAGAGCGAATTACGCGATGGAACGACCTTCTCATAGATGCCGGTCTGGAGGAATCTCGGGAACGCATCGTTGTCATTCACCGACGCGATGATCTTCTTCACAGGCAAACCCATCTCGCGCGCGACAACCGAGCCCATCATGTCGCCGAAGTTGCCGCTGGGGATCGAGAACACCATCGGCTCGCCGGGTCTGGCAAGCCGCGAGGCGGCGTGGAAAT
>CAZFNB010000357.1:0-3864 GCA_964520235.1 uncultured Bifidobacterium sp.
CCGGCAAGGCATGTCAACCGCCGGCGAATGATCCGGTGAAATTGCGCGCGATGTTGAATCAATCCGCGCGTTGAGCGTCAGAAATTTCACGCGCCAGTGGAGTTGTGGGCTCGAGATTTCGGACTTTTCCGAGATGTGTGCTTGCAAAAACCCTCCGCCCCGGCAAAGATTCGAGACGTTATGAAGAATGTAATTTTTGTGATCGTTCTCGCCGTGGTTTGCATCGGACTCGGCGTGGCGTTGTTCACCACGAACAAACGCGCGGACGAGCAGCACGCCAGCGATGTCACCGAGATTTTGAACAAGTCGAACCGCTGGGTCGAGACGAGCGAACAGTTGAGCGAGCAGCGCCGCGTCAATCAGGATCTCGAAAAAGAAATCTCCGACCGCAAGGATCAGTTCAACCAGTTGACCAACAAATACACGGACCTCACGTCAAATCTCATCAAGACGGAATCTTCGCTCAAGGCCTCACAGGACGAGGTGGTGAAACGCGACCAGAAAATCGCCGCGCTCGAAACGCAAAACCGCGAACTGGACGAGAAGGCGATTGATCTGAGCGCCGCGTTGACTAACCTGACCGTCCAGATCGCCGACACGCAACGCAAACTCGACGCTTCCGAGGGCGACAAAGCATTCCTTGAAAAAGAGCTCAAGCGGTTGATGGCTGAAAAGGCGGAACTCGAACGCCAGTTCAACGATCTGGCCGTGTTGCGGGCGCAGGTTTCCAAGTTGAAAGAGGAGCTCTCCATCGCCCGCCGGCTGGAATGGATCCGCAAGGGTTTGTTCGCTTCCGACGAGCAAAAGGGCGCGCAAAAGCTGATGCAACCCAAAGATCAGGCCGCGACCTCTCCGACGAACCACTATGACCTCAACGTGGAGGTCAACGCCGACGGCTCCGTGCGCGTCATACCGCCGCTCACGAACAGTCCGGCGGCCAGATAAAATGCCTGCGGACGGTTTGCTCGTGGATTCGCACAGACGTGTCATGCGCGATCTGCGGGTGAGCCTCACCGACCGTTGCAATTTCCGCTGCCTCTACTGCCTCCCGGAAACGGAGGCCGCGCAAAATTTCTATCGCGGCCACTGGGCGCACATGCCCAACCCGGCGCCTCTTGTTCAGCAGTGGGTGCCGAAATCCAGCCTTCTCTCCTTCGAGGAAATCGAGCGCATCGTGCGGATTGCGGTCGGTCTCGGAGTCAAAAAAATCCGGCTCACCGGCGGCGAACCGCTTTTGCGCAACAGCGTCGAGCAACTCGTCGGTCGCATCGCGGCCATTCCCGGCGTCGAAGACCTCGCCATGACGACGAACGGATTCCTGTTTCGCGACAAGGCCCGTGCGTTGCGGAAGGCGGGGTTGCGGCGTGTCAGCTTCAGCCTCGATTCACTCGACCGCGCGAACTTCAAGAAGATCACAGGTCGCGACGGCCTGGCTGAAGTCCTGGAAAACATCCGGCTCGCGCAGGAACTCGGCTTCAACCCCGTCAAGGTCAACGCCGTGGTCATTCGCGAAATCAACGACCACGAGATCGAATCACTGGCGGAATTTGCACGCGCACACAATATCAGCCTCCGTTTCATTGAATTCATGCCGCTGGATTCCGCCCGCGCCTGGCAGAAGGAGATGGTGATGACCGGCGCGGAAATTTTGAAGAGACTTCGGGCGCGTTTTGAACTCAAGCCCGTCGCGTCAGACAATCCCTCCTCCACGTCCAGACGCTGGAGTTTTCCAGACGGGCGCGGCGAGATCGGCGTCATCGCGCCGGTGAGCGAACCTTTCTGCGGCCACTGCAACCGCATCCGGCTCACCGCCGACGGCAAGATCCGCACGTGTCTTTTTAGCGTGACCGAGCATGACGCGCGTCCGCTCCTGCGTGACAGCGCCACCGATGAATACGTCGGTAGCTGGCTGAAAGCCGTGGTCTGGCAGAAAGAGGCCCGGCATCACATCGGCGAGCCGGACTTCGTCGCCCCGCCGCGCACGATGAGTTGCATCGGGGGATGAGGGCCGCACTGAAGAGCTGTTCTTGACCAGCGGGCGCTTCGGGCTTAAAACTTGGCAAGCCAGCAAGATTCAAGACCCGCACTACTTTATGGAGGGAAGAAGCTCCAATCCGATCCGGCCAATGCGAAATCCCGGGCACATTCCAATTGGAGTTCTGGCGCTCTGGCTGTCCCTCGGATTGAACGTATCGGCAGCGGAGCGATTTGTGTCTCCCGGTGGCGGTCATGTCGCTCCGTTCACAAGCTGGGCGGACGCGGCAACGAACATTCAGGCGGCCATTGATGCGGCGGCAACTGGCGACACTGTGACCGTGACCAACGGACTTTATGACTCCGGTGGCAAGGTGATGGCCGGCGACCTGACCAATCGTGTCGCTCTCGACAAGCCGCTTTTGGTGCGCAGCGTCAACGGGCCTGGCGTGACGATCATTCAAGGCGCGTGGGACTTCGTGGCGACAAACGGCCCCGGCGCGGTACGTTGCGCGTGGTTGACCAACGGCGCGATGTTGAGCGGTTTCACACTGCGCGGCGGCGCGACCCGGAGCAGCAGCGGCAGTCCTCCCACTTCAACCACATCTACCAACAGCGGCGGTGGAGCATGGAGCGCGTCGTTGAACAGCGTGGTCACCAACTGCATCATCACAGGAAACTCGGCATCAGCCCGGGGTGGAGGAGTGTTTTCAAACACGGTTGTCAATTCGATCATCACCGCAAACATTGCGCTCACAGGCGCCTCCTCTCCCCAGGGCGGTGGAGCGTATGCTTCGATCCTGAGGAACTGTGCGGTGACGAGCAATCGGATTGTGACTGCGTCTTTGAGTGCAGGGGGTGGTGGAGCTTACAACGGCACGTTGACCAATTGTTCCGTGATCGGGAACTTCGCTCCCACCGGAGGCGGCTTGGTGGGTTCGGCATTGGATACGGAGCCCGTTATGAACTGCATCGTTGTGAGCAACTCTGCGTCGTTATCCGGAACAACGAATTATTCCGGCACGTTTATCTTCAGATACTCCTGCACCATTCCACTCCCTTCCGGCACTGGAAACATCGCAGCCGATCCACAACTCATACCCGACAAGTATCACATCGCCTACACGTCGCCTTGTCGCGGCGCGGGCAATGCGCTGCTTGCAACCGGCACGGACATTGATGGACAACCTTGGAGCAGTCCTCCTTCAATGGGCTGTGACGAAAACAACGGCGCACCCATCTTTGTCTCACAACCACGGCTTCTACCGGGACCAAGCGGACAATTGCAACTAAACAACGCTTCCGTAACCGGGCTGAATCCCGTCACGTATGTGTGGCTCAAGGATGGAAACGAGATTACCGGTTCGCGCTTCGGTGGACTCCAGACGCCGCAATTGCTGATAAACGGTTTCGGCCCTGACGACGCAGGAGCGTATCTGCTTGTGGCAAGCAACTCCGTCGGTGTGGCGACGAGTCAGGTGGTTCAAGTGGTCGTGCGTTGCGTGAGTGTGGCGGGCCTTGCGCCAGCAGCACCATTCACGAACTGGTTTACAGCGGCGACGAACATTCAAACGGCGATTGATGCGGCGAATCCAGGTGACATTGTTCTTGTCACAAACGGTGTTTACAACACCGGCAGCAAAGTCATGGCGGGCGGTTTGACAAACCGTGTCACGATTGACAAGGCCGCCGTCGTGATGAGTGTCAATGGCGCGACGAGTACGCTCATTGAGGGGATGACCTCCACCTGCCTCTACACCCGCGCCGAGGTCGAGCGGGTCGCGTGGCGCGCGTTCCGGCTCGCGCAGAAGCGCCGCGGCCGCGTCTGCTCCGTCGACAAGGCGAACGTGCTCGAGACGTCGAAGCTCTGGCGGCGCGTCGTCGAGGAGG
>CAZFNB010000358.1:0-3858 GCA_964520235.1 uncultured Bifidobacterium sp.
CTACGAGCCCGTCGATAAGAAGTCGCTGCTCTACTATCACGAGGCGAAGGACGGACAGATTCTCGAAGAAGGAATCACCGAAGCGGGTGCGATGTCGTCCTTCATCGCAGCGGGTACGAGCTACGCCACACACGGTGTCGAAGCCGTGCCGTTCTACACCTACTACTCGATGTTCGGCCCGCAACGCATTGGCGACCTTGTCTGGCTTGCGGGCGACATCAAGGCCAAGGGCTTCCTCTGTGGCGCCACGAGCGGACGCACCTCGCTCAACGGCGAAGGACTGCAACATCAGGACGGTCACAGCCTCCTGCTCATGAGCACCGTGCCGACGACGATGGTTTATGACCCGGCATTTGGTTATGAGATCGCGACGATTGTCGCTGACGGTCTGCGCCGTATGTATGCGGAGGGCGAGGAGATTTTTTATTATCTCGCACTCTACAACGACAATTATCTCCAGCCGCAGATGCCCGAGGGCGTTGAAGACGGAATTTTGAAGGGCCTCTACAGGTTCAAGGCCGGCGAAAAGAAAAAGATCAAGGCGCACATCATTGGCAGCGGCCCGATCATCCAGTCCGCGCTCAGGGCGCAGGAAATTCTGGCTGAACGTTACGGTGTGAGCGCCGATGTGTGGAGTGCGACCAGTTACAAATTGCTCCGCACGGATGCGATTCGCTGCCAGCGCTGGAACATGCTGCATCCGACAGAAGCGCCGAGACAGAATTACGTCGAGCAATTGCTCGCGAAGGAAAAAGGCGCATTCGTTGCCGTGTCGGACAACATCCGCACCATCCCTGATCAGATCGCGCCGTGGGTGCCGGGCGGATTGTTCACGCTGGGCACGGATGGTTTCGGTCGCAGCGACACCCGATCCCGGTTGCGCCGGTTTTTCCAGGTGGACGCGGAAAGCACGGTCATCGGCACCCTCTATGCGCTGGCGCAGAAGGGTGAGATTGACCGGGAAGTCGTGGCGAAAGCGATCAAGGATTTGGGCGTTGATCCGGAGAAGATTCAGCCGCAGCTGGTTTGAGGCGGTATTTCAATTCAACCCAGAAAATCTGAAACCTGTAAGAAGCGAAGTGCTGTCTGAAGGCGCGCCTTCTTTTCCGTGTTGTCCTGGACAGCTAATGCCTTTTCAAGGCGAAGACGCACAAAGCCCTTGTCCTTCCTGTCTATGTGGTAGATGACACGCATTGAGAGTTCCCGAACCTTTGCGTCGTTGCTTTCTTGAAGATTCCGCAGGACATCCGCAATTGCTGGATCACCAATTTTTATCAACGCCTCAACTGCGGGGTTCTTGCCCCAAAACCACTCGTGAGGATTATCTCGGAATGCTGCCTCAAGCGTAATCATTTGTGCCAGGGCCGGAGCGGCATCCGAAATACGACGCTGCCCCAACAAATAGGCAGCATAACATCGCACCTCGCTGTTCGTGTTACCTAAAAGGAACACAGCGCTGGCGCTCAAACCGGGTCAGTCTCTAAAATCACGGCACTCGCATCACCACATAAGAGTGGTATTGAGGTTCACATTTAACGGTCAGGAATTTCGTCATGAGGAGGGATACATTGAGTTGTGTACTGGCGAGGGCTGGCGTTTTGACATCCAGCCAGATGGGACAGTCATCTCAGGATATGACCATGGAGAAAAACGGTGAACTGCTGACCAGACAATTTCGCAAATCATTGCGTCGGAGCATCTCAGTTTCCTGCTCCCTCTCATTAGCAGCGGGCTTCAGCCCGGTGTTGGCGGAAACGGTTAAAACCGTTTTCTTCACTCAACCCGGCTTTCACCCGGCTGAAGCCGGGTGCTAATGAGATGAAAACTACGCTTGTAAGAAACTGAGATGTGCCCCTGTGGCGACGGAAATCACATTGCGCGTCGCCTTAATTTTTCCCATCATTCAGCTTGTGGTGCGGTGGCGTCACGCCTCCGCGCCTTGTTTTTCCCGAACTGAAACTGAACCATGAAACTCGACAGCCTCTATTCCGAACTCACTCTTAAAACCAGCGCCAAGCACGTCCTGCTCGTGCTTGACGGCCTCGGCGACATCGCCACGCGCGAGCAAAGCTTTCTCACTCCGCTCGAAGCCGCCAATACGCCAAATCTCGACACTCTATCCAAATCTTCCGCGCAAGGCCGCATGATCCCCGTCGCGCCCGGCATCACGCCCGGCAGCGGGCCCGGTCATCTTGGCCTGTTTGGATATGACCCGATTGAATTCCAGGTCGGACGCGGTGTCATCGAAGCGCTCGGTCTTGGTGTGGAACTCAAGCCCGGCGACGTCTGCGCCCGCGCGAATTTCGCCACGCTCGACAGCAAAGGCATCGTCACCGATCGCCGCGCCGGTCGCATCCCGACCGAAACCTGCGAAAAACTTTGCGCGATGCTCGCCGCCAAGATCAAAAAGATCGGCGACACTCAGATCATCATCAAAGCGGGCAAAGAACACCGCTTCGTGGTCGTGTTCCGTGGCAAGGGGCTGGAAGGTCCGTTGACGGATGCAGATCCGAACCGCGAAGGTTTTGCGATTCCCACGGTGAAGCCGCGCGACGCAAAGAATGCGAAGCAGAAGAAGATGGCGAAGTTGATCGCCGATTTCTACAAGGCCGCGCTCCCGATCATCGCGAAGGAAAAGCCCGCGAACGGTTTTCTCATGCGCGGCATCGCGCATCAGCCGGAGATTCCGTTGTTCGAGGAGCGCTACAAGATGAAGGCGGCGGCGCTCGCCGTGTATCCGATGTACAAGGGCCTGTCGCAGCTCGTCGGCATGGCGAAGATCGAAGGCCCGCAGAGCATCGCCGAGCAGTTCGAGCGTTACCTCACGTTGCACGACAAATACGATTTCTTCTTCATCCACTACAAATACACGGACAAGGCCGGCGAGGACGGCAACTTCGCGGCGAAGAAAAAGGCCATCGAAGACCTCGACGCCGCGCTGCCGATCCTGCTGCGCAAAAAGCCGGACGTGCTCGCCATCACGGGCGACCACTCGACGCCGTGTGCGTTGAAAGGTCACTCATGGCATCCGCAACCGGTGCTGCTCCACTCAGCCACCAGCGGCTGGGACAAACTCGAACGGTTCACCGAAACCGGCGCGAACAGCGGCTCGCTCGGCATCTTCGAGGCGAAATATCTCATCCGCCTGATGCAGGCCAACGCGAAGGCGTTCGACAAGTTCGGCGCGTAAGCCACGTCCGTGTCCAATAAACGCATCATCGTCGTCGGTGGCGGCATCGTAGGACTCGCGACCGCACTCAAGCTCGGGAAAAAGTTCCCGGGCACGAGCGTGACGGTTCTTGAAAAAGAATCCACCGTCGGCAGACACCAGACCGCCAACAACAGCGGCGTGTTGCATTGCGGTCTTTACTACAAGCCCGGCTCAGTCAAAGCGCGCATGGCCGTGCAGGGAATTCAGGAGATGGTCGCGTTCTGCCGGGACAACGCCGTGCCCCACGAAATCTGCGGCAAACTCGTCGTGGCCGTGGACGACACAGAAGTCGCGCGGCTGAAGAATCTGCTCGAACGCGGCACGGCGAACGGATTGCAGGGATTGAAATGGCTGACCGGTGACGAAATGCGCGAGATCGAGCCGCATGTCGCAGGTGTCGCCGGACTTCGCGTTCCGCAGGAAGGCATCGTGGATTATCCGAAAGTCTGCGAAGCGATGTTGAAACGCATCGCTGAACAAGGCGGCAAGGTGGTGACAAACGCGCGCGTGAAAACGCTCGAAGCTCACAGTGGTGGATGGATTGCAGAAACGACCGCCGGTGAGTTTGAAGCGGACTTCGTGGTGAATTGCGCGGGGCTGCACAGTGACCGCGTGAGCCAGATGGCGGGTGCGCGGCGCGAGGTGCG
>CAZFNB010000359.1:0-3856 GCA_964520235.1 uncultured Bifidobacterium sp.
CTGCAAGGAGCCGCTCAATGGGATTGTAGTGTTGTTCGATCCGGATTGATCGAAGAAAACGATCGCTCCGTCGTTGAACACGACAAGGTTCGCGCCGTCCGACCAATTCAACGCGCCACCAGCGTCCCAGACATTGGCCGTGCCGTCACCGCGCCAGGTCAGGGAAGCGGGCGGCGGAGTGGTCGTCGCGCTGTTTGTGTTCGAGAAACCGGATGCGCCCGCGAGGTTCGTGGCGTAAACGCGATAGTAATACGTCGTGCTGGCCGTGACCGTGGTATCCACGTAGTTGGTGTCGTTGGGAGCGTTTTGCGCAATCATCGCGAATCCGGAGGGTGAACCGGTGGCACGCTCAACGAAAAACGCATTTTCATCCGGCGAGTTGTCTTTCCAAGTCAGGTTGATCTGATATGCACCCACGGCTGTAGCTACCAGTGTGTTTGGCGCGGTTGGCGGCGCACCGGGAAGGGTTGCAATCAACGCGATCTGCCCCGGCGGATTCGTCAGCGCCACGTTTTGGACAAAGGAACCGCTCACAACAAAATTGCTCAGACCACCGAGGAAGCTGCCGGTGTATTTAATGAGCGGATAGACTCCGCCGCCGAGTGCCGGGTCGGTTTGCTTGATTTCCAGGATGTTTGTTCCCGTGACCGTCAGATTGCCGACGACTTGGATGAGGTCATTGGTCTTGATGGTGCCGGTCGGATCGTTCGAGAGGTCAAATTGATTCATCACATTACCAAGTTCGGTCAGGCCGTTGGTGATCGTGAGTTGCCCCGGGCTGTTCGTGCCGGAGCCGATGGTGAGCACGCAACCGTTCTGCACCGTCAATCCTTGCCCGAGCCGGCCGCTGCCGCCGAACTGTGACGCACCTTCCGGCGTTCCTCGACGTTCCACAGTCACCGGGCTGTTGTTCAACACCCCACTCACAAACAACGCGCCGCCGCTGACAACAGTGTTGCCACTGTAAGTGTTGCTGTTGCTCAACGTGAGCCGGCCCGGCCCGGCCTTGATCAGTTTCATCGTGCCGCTCAACTGGCCGCCACCGCCGAATGTGTAATCTTTTGCGGAGTGAACCGTCACTTGACCCGGAGTCAACGTGCCGCTGAGCGCAATGGCGGTTTGATTCGATCCGGTGAGGTCAAACAACACCGAGCGTCCGGTGGAGAAAGCAACCGCGGGATTTGCTCCTGACCAAATGCCGTTGGTCGCCCAATTCGCCGTCACACCCGCGTCCCAAGTGTTCGCACCGCCGCCGCGCCAGACCAGATCAGCGGTTGAGATTGGGGGAATGGGCGGAGTGAACATTCCCGGCCCGATGTAGTAGCCCGGATGCGGCGGCTGATTGTAAGCGACGTTTTGCCACGCGATGGCCACGCGATACGCTGGATCATGCATCAACGTCACGAGCCGGTTCGTGGCAACGGAGGTCGTGGTGTAGATGCGCAGGTTGAGATTGTCCGAGGTGCGCCAGATGATTTCCTCGCGCCAATCGCCGAACAAATCCACGCTAAGATTGGGCGTGGACTTGGTGGAGTTGTTGGAGGCGATGCCCGCGCCGGAGAATATCGTGCTTGTGGTGCTGCTGGCGGGATTCCATTTGTAGATGGTCGTTCCGTCCAGCGGTTCGCGGAGGAGATCCGAGTCCCAATAACACGCAAAATTCTGCGATGTGGGTTTGGTTGTGCCGATCTGCACGCCGGTCGCACTCATGAAACCACCTCGTGCGCCCCACATTTCGTAGCCAGGATAGTTGGGGTCAACGTCCATTGCCACCCCGCGCCCGACATCAGAGTTCGCACCGTCCACGCCAAAGACCAGGCCGCCGTTCTTCGCATCGCGAAATTCCAGCCCCGTTGGCCCATACGAACCGGGGTCTTCATGGACCATCCAGACTTCAAGCCCGTTGCGGTCGGGATGCATATCGGACTGATGCAACGCATCACCATGACCGAGCAATGTGGTGTAAAGGCCCGTGCCATTGTCATCAATCGCGCAAGCGCCGTAGGTGATCTCGTCTTTTCCGTCGCCGTCCACATCACCGACAGTAAGGCTGTGCGCTCCTTGCCCGCGATAACCAGCAAGCGGACCACTGGTGGAATCGCCGGTGTCGAACAACCAACGTTGCGTCAGCACGCCATTGCGCCAGTCCCAGGCACACAAGGTCGCGCGAGTGTAATAACCGCGACACATCACCACGCTCGGGCGGACGCCGTCGAGGTATGCGATACACGCGAGGAAACGATCCACGCGATTACCGTAGCTGTCGCCCCAGTTGGACACCGTGCCGCGCGGGACGTTGTAATTCGTGTTCCAGAGTTTCGCGCCCGTGAGCCCGTCGAAGATGGTAAAATATTCCGGGCCGCTGAGGATGTAGCCGGAACCATTGGTGTAAACGGAGAAAGCCGCGTTGCCATCCACGTAAGCGCCGAGGCCGTCCTTTGTTCCGGGCGCCGTTTTACAGGCGAGTTCCGCGCGGCCATCGCCGTCGAGATCATAGACCATGAACTGCGTGTAGTGTGCGCCGGCACGGATGTTCGGTCCGAGGTCAATGCGCCACATCAATGTCCCGTTCAACTTGTAAGCATCAAGGAAAACATTCCCTGTAAAGCCGCTCTGCGAATTATCCTTCGAGTTGGACGGATCCCACTTGAGCACGATTTCGTATTCGCCGTCGCCATCAAGGTCGGCGGCGCTGCAATCGTTCGGGCTGTAGGTGAACGGGCCGGAGGCGTTCGTGCCGTCGGCGGGTTTTTGCAGCGCGATGTTCAGGTATTGCTGCGTCGCTGGATTTGCCGCCAGGCCAAAAGGTGCGGTCAACGTTTGCGTCGCGCCGCTGACGACCGGCTGGATGAAGTAGGCGTTCGAGACCGCGAAGTTGATCGTGCTATCGGTGAAGTTGCAGTTGGTTGTGAGCAATGCGCCGTTGAGTTGCACCGGAGCCGCGCCGTTGGCCGAGCGCAACAGATTGAAACCGACATTCTCCGCGTCCGTCCCGAGCAAACGCCAGCCGACGTACGCCGTGCTCGTTCCGGTGCGGACGGCGACGATTCCGCGCCCGAGTTTTTCCATCTGGCGTTGAGCGAAGGCGGGAGACACTGCGCAAAGCAACATCAGTGTCAGTGCCACCGGTTTGATTTTTCTCATGGCGAACAAGCGAACGTCTCCGTGCGATGGTTGTTGCGCCATTGGCAGCATTCCACTTCCGCAAGGAATTGAAACAGGCTACCACGAGTGCGGCGATTCACCATCGCCGGAATGGGGGACGATGTTGAATCCCAGGAAGTCCCGGGCTGCGTCCGGCCGATTACTGGCGGCGCAAAAGGGCGAGGCCAATCAAAATGATCACACCCAGAGCAATCACCCCTGTCAGCCAGTGCAGCCGGTGATTTGGGGTGATTGCCTCCGGCGCGGCGTTGGTCGAAGCCGGCTGCGGGGTCGTTTGAGTGTTGATTGAAGACAACGCCGGAGCGCTTGATTCTGGAGGCGTGAAGGTTTCTGTCACTTCCGGGTTGCGCGGAGGGAATTCCGCCGTTGGCGATGCGGCAAACAATGTGACCTGTCCAAGAACTTTCATGTTCACCATGTCCAGCACGGTGAGCGACGTGCCGTAGGGATTTTCGCCTGCGTTCGCTTCCAGTCCGCGCGCGACAAATCGCAGCGGGCGGTGAGGAGACGGCGCATAATGGATCTGGAAGCTGATATGATCTTCCACGCCCAATGCCACGTTGGTCGAGAGCGGCTGGACTGCGTTGTTGCCGGCAGTCACCGCAAAAAAATTCCCGGCCAGATCCAGCAGTTGAGGCATGGCGGCCTCGAACTGTGTGATGGTCGAAACATCACGAACGGGCTTCCGGCC
>CAZFNB010000360.1:0-3855 GCA_964520235.1 uncultured Bifidobacterium sp.
GTGCTGATCTATGCGGTCTGCTGCATTCCTTTGGTCTTCATTCTCGTCGGGATTCCGCTGCTGATCGTACTGGGCCTGGGTTCGTTGGTTCTGGCGATCATCGCCGCCATCCAAGCGTCCAACGGGCATTGTTATCGCTACCCGCTGACACTCCGGCTAGTGCCATAAGGCCCAAGCTCGTTTGAATTCCCAAGACACTCAAATGTGACACTGCCGAAGCCCCAGAATACCTGATCACCAACCCAGCACGCGGTTCATGGTGAGCGGCGAGTTGATTCATCCTGCCTGCAAGCAAGGCTGCTTTTGGCTGCCATTGGGCAACTTCCAGCGCCGGCGCATTGACCAAACCAGGCCACAGTTCGCCGCCCATGGCGTTGCCACGCATTCGGCTGTCCTCGCACAACCACCTGACACATATGTTGCCTAACTTTCCTCCTTCAACCGTTCTTTCATCCGCGCCTTGGCTTCGGGGCGCAACGTTTGCGCAGGTAGCGTTTCCTCATGTTTCTCGTGCTCATGAGCCATGGAGCGCAGGAACCCAATCTGCCTCCCATACCGCCGACACCATCGGCACAAGATCACGTGGATGCGCAATCCGATCCTCTGACGCAGCCGCAAAGGACGATCCATCGCCTCCGATTGCAGCCGAGTGGCCTCGCGGCAACTGGGCGAAAGCTCCGCCAGCCCTCGCCCGAGGGATTTCAACTTGTTGGTCAGCCAGTTCATTACGTCTTAACCGAATGCGCGCCCGCAAACAAACGCCCCCGATGATTGGTCGCTTCCTCTGTCTCGACCTTACAACGCCAGCGTCAGATTCTTCCGCACCTCGGTTTTGATCCGGCTCTTGGCGTCCGGACTCAACCCGCGCCCCGGCAACTCGCCCAACTGCATCCCCAGCCGCGGCGCGTGCTCATGCAAAAAATTGATCTGCTCGAAATACCGGCGACACCACGCACAGATCACGAAATGCAGCCGCATCTTCAATCGCATCCTGAGCGTGAGCGGCTGTTCCAGTGCCCGCGAGGTCAGCCGCGACATCTCGGCGCAACTCGGCGTGTGATTCCAGACCCAGACTACGAACTTGGTCTTGAGCGAGGCGAAGAATTTCATTGCGCGTCCTCCTGCTTGGCGAACCAGTTCGTCTCCAGACACCGCCGCAACGCCATGCGCGCGCGATGCAGCATCACCCACAGATTGTTCTCCGAAATGTTCAGCATCGCGCAGATTTCCTTGCTCTCGATGCCGTCCACCTCGCGCAGGTTGAACACCGTCGCGATGTTCTTCGGCAGCTTGTTCGAGCAATCGCGGTACGCCTGCCAGAACACCTCGCTGTCGAGACTCGCGCCGGGGCTGCCCCATTCCTGCGGGCCGACTTCATGAATCCAACCGTCCTTGAACATCCCGTCGGGGATGAACCGGTCGCTCTCCTCGTCCGAATAAAATTCCAGATCAGTGAATGCCGTCTCGCGCCCCGCCTTGCGATAGTGATCGCAAATCTTGTTCTTCAAGATACCGACCAACCAGCTCTTCTCCGCGCTACGGCCTTGAAAACTCTTTCCACCCTTGAGCGCAGCGAGAAACGTTTCCTGCACGGCATCCTCGGCCTTGAGCGGATCGCGCAGGCGCGACAACGCATACTTGAACAGATAATCGCCGTGCTCATCCACCCAGCGTTCCGGGTCGGAGAGCTGGGCAGCTCGGGCGGGCTGCGACGGCGCGGGCGATGCGGGCGATTCAGACATCGGGACGGCGGCAAATTGGCTTTCGACACTCATAATTTGCCCAGGCTGGTTCGCGAAAGCGAGCGCCAGCGATTGGCAGACCTTTGGTCGGAAGCGCGGGGAAAACCTTACAGCAAATCTCAGCAGTTGTGATTCGCGTTTAACTTCCTGGAATTGTCTCGTTCGGGTCAAACGGATTGATGGGAAAATAGGGAGGGCCTACGCCGCGCACCTGCTCATCAAACCAATGAACATACTCAAGGGCTGCCGCCTGAAAGAAATCAACGTCGCAAGCGCCCGAACCGAATGTGTCGTCTCTCAGTTGATAAAAGATTGAAACGCGTCCGTTAGGACGGCACACAATAAATGTCTTTGTGCCATTGAACATTTCTCCCGTATTGGTGAGAAAGTCGAAAGGAGCGCAAGCAGGACCGAGTTCGGACGGTTCACCCAGATAAAGCGCATCGTCGATACGACTAAATATCTCCGCGTCAGACAATCCTGCAAAGGCTTCATCCCACAAATTCACGATCGAACCGCTCAACTCTCGGAATCGATCGGTTGCGTGAAAAAGCGAGCAATGATTATCGAGTATGTTTCCGAGACTCTTTCCAGCAACGTGGACACACAACCTGCCGAAGCCGGCCCATTTGAGACCTGATGGTTCGTGGTACGCCTCTATCGCGAACTTGTTTTTCTCTCCAAAAACCATTGCCTGGAAAATTGGTTACGCCGGACTTTATTCCTACGGTATCAAATCGTCGAGCGTTCTGTAAGGCCCGCCCGCTTCCCTCGACCAACCTGAGCACGAAGCGCCGGACAACAAAATCATTTTGATCATGAACTCAATGCCTGAAGTCAAATTGCCACCGAGTCGTATGATGACGCCCATGCCCGCAGCCCAAGCCCAACGGGATTGAATCATTCAGCCCAGGGTTGCGAGGAACGAGCTACCCTGGGTGACCAATCGCAACGTCGACAACTCTGAAAGAGTTGTATCAATCCCACACGTACCGTTCGTCGAATTCAATTTCGTATCGCCGCAACAATTCCCGAAATTCATCCTTAAACGAAACCTTCCGGTGATGTTCCTCCTGCCCGGCGATGTACTTTCTCACTGCCTCAACCTGTGAAAACCCGATCGAGAAAATCCCGTATCCGTTCTGCCACGCAAAATCATTCAGTTCCGGGCCTTTGGTTTTCAGCCAGAGCGACGAACCGCGTTTGACCTCTTTGACCATCTCCGCTGCTTGATAGGTGCGCGAGAGGGTCGAAAGCAGATGAACATGATCCTCAATGCCGCCAACAACCAACGGCTGGCAATCGTGTTTGGCCAGAGTGCCCCCGAGGTAGCGATGTAACTCATCGCGCAAAGATCTGTCGCGAAGAAATGGACGGCGATCTTTGGTGGAAAAGACGGTGTGAACCAGGATTTTGGCGAGGGATTGGGCCATGTGGGGATGATGGCGGTGCATGAAAGTTGATTCAACTCTTTCAGAGTTGATGACATTGGTGGACGGTTTCCCAGGGTAGCTCGTTCCTCGCAACCCTGGGCTGGATGATGGAATCCCCTTGGGATTCTGATCGGGCTATTGCGTTTCAAGTGTGTCACGTTCCCGGCGTTCACAGTGTTTCAGCGGATATGAGCCTTGTCAGAGATTCCTGTAAGGCTCACCCACTTCCCTCGACCAACCTGAACACGAAGCGCCGGACCACAAAATCATTTTGATCATGAACTCAATGCCCGAAGTCAAATTACCACCAAGCCGTATGATGACACCCATGCCCGCCGAACATGAGGACCTGATGCAGCAGCATCTCCGCGACGAAAATCTGCCCGAGGCGGTGATGCCGTTTTGTTCGATCAACAAGGTGCTCAAAGGTCAGAAGGCGCTCGTCACTGGCGCGAATTCCGGCATCGGCAAAGCCGTCGCGCTCTCGCTCGCGCACGCCGGTGCGGACGTGGTGGTTAATTATGTTTCGCGTCCCGAAGCCGCCGAGGAAGTCGTGAAGGAAGCGTCGCGGTGCGGCGCGAATGTTTACGCTCACAAAGCGAACGTCGCGCGCGAGGACGAAGTACAGGCGATGTTCCAGAAGATGATCCAGGAGTTCGGCACGATTGACATCCTCGTCA
>CAZFNB010000361.1:0-3854 GCA_964520235.1 uncultured Bifidobacterium sp.
AGAGCCAGAACTTCAGGCCATGCCGCGACGCCACCATCCCGCCGAGCAACCCGCCGCAAGTCAGCGCGACGATGCCGATCGTTCCGTACACCCAACCCACCTGTCCTGTCGTCAGACCCAGCCCGCCGACTTCACGCGCGTCGAGCAGGAACGGCGTGACCATCTTCACCAGTTGCGCCTCGCCAAACCGGTAAAGCAACAGGAACAAAAGAAGCGCGACGATCTTCGGCTTACGAAAGAAGGAACCGAACGTTCGGAAGAACTCGGTGATGAACGCGAGGATGTTGTGCGCATCACCCGGTTTGTCCTTCAACGGGCGCGGCAGGATGAATTTGTGCCAGAAACCAAAAACCAGAAACAAGCCGGTCAGCACAAGCATCGTGACCGTCCATGAGAGCGGGATGTTCCCCGAACGCACCTCGAATGTCGCGCGAGTTTCACCTTTGAGTTTTGGATCGAGTTGAATCACCGCGAGCGCGGGCTTGTTCCAGTTGGAATCATCGAACACCAGCCGCGAACCTTCCGCGAGCGAGACGCTTTTATCGCCTCTTGCGAAAGCCGGCGTGATGACAACCTCCCCCCCGGGCGGTTTGGTCAACCGGATCGAAACGATGCCAACGTTGCCTGCGACATCGCTCCTGGCGACAGTCTGGCGGCCATGATGCTTTTCCAGAAAATGTTTCAAAAAGCCGGCAATGTTCGCGGTCCACGACGCATCGGCAACGGCCTGCTGCCCGGCGGTTTTGACGGTCTGTTGCAAGCGGAAGAAATTGTTGGTCGCATTCCAGTTTTTCGCGACAGAGATCAGAGCCGAAACCTCCGCTTTCGCCCTCGTCTCCGGCGCGATCTCCAATGCCTCCGGCTCGATCACCACACGCAAATCGCCAGCGGGGGTTGCCACGGATGACAATTGCCCGGGATCAACCGATTGGATGAGTGCAACGCCGGGTTTCGCGGTGATTACGATCTCCTGTTTCGGCAGACCCGTGTTGCTTTGAATCAATCCCGCCAGAATCACCAGCAGGCCCTGGCCGAAGATCATCGAGATGCGGAAAAACGTGCTGCGGATGCCGACAAAGAACGCCTGCTCCTTTTCCGTCGTCGCCAGCAGATAGTAACCATCCGCCGCGATGTCGTGCGTGGCTGAACTGAACGCGACGAGATAGAACAACACAAGCGACGCCTTGAAAAACATCGGTGTTGGCAGCGAGAGGCCTACTGCGGCAAAGCCCGCGCCGAGCAGCAATTGCATGGCCCAAATCCACCAGCGCCGCGTGCGCAGGATGTCCACGACCGGACTCCACAGCGGCTTGATGACCCACGGCAGGTAAAGCCACGCGGTGTAGAACGCGATGTCCGCGTTGGACACGCCGAGGCTTTTATACATTATGACAGAAACGGAATTGACCACCGCGAACGGCAGCCCTTGAGCAAGATAAAGCGTCGGCACCCACGCCCACGGATTCCGTGAAACGCCCGCCCCGCTGGAGGGAGTGTCCGTGGTCGTCGCGTCAGATTTCATACCGCCGAGTGTGAACGCGAACCCTTGCCATCCGCAAGGGGAGAGTCGCAGACAACAGGACGGCAAAACGATCCTGACGAAGATTTCCGGGAGAAGTCAGTTGTTATTTACTCCCGGCGCATCGGACACAAACACCAGTTCCGCCTGATCCGGGCCGCGACGAACCAGCGCGGCAATGCGTGGCAATGCAAGCGTCAGCAATTCCTCATCCCCCACCTCGTGAATGTTTCCGGGAAATGTCTGGACAATTCTCAACCCAAAACCGGTGTTCACGGTTTGTTCCTGCGACAGCGAAAAGGTTGTCACAATCTGCTCCGGCAATAACGGGGTGGTGTTCACCAGATCACAGGCGGTCTGCTCTGAACTGTGATCCGCAACCAGACTGGCCGGTTGCCGGGGAATCATCCAAAACCAGGCCACTGTTGCAATCGCCGCCAGTGCGGCCATCGCAACACCGACACCTCGAACCACGCGCATCTGCCGCCGTCTTTGCGCAGATTGCAGCAACACCTTGAGCGATTGCTCGCGAAACCCGTCCGCTTCGCCCGCGATCAAATCGTCAATCAACCTTTCCCTGTCAGTCTGCCTGTTCATCATTCAGATTCGACAGCAACATGTCCTTCAATTTGCGCCGCACACGGACAAGCCGCGACTCGACGGCTTTCTCGCTCGTTTGCAGCGTTGCAGCGATGTCGCGCACCGTTTCGTTGCCAAAATATTTTCTTTCGACCAGCTCTCTTTCGTCGGGCGGCAGGCTGCGGATGCCGTGATCCAATCCGGCGAGCAAACGTCCGTCAGCTTCACCATCGCCTCCGCAAACCGCCTCCGCCCGCGCGTGCTCGGTGAACCGGTCAAGAAACGAAAGATACCGGCTGCGTTTCCTCCGCTGATCCGCAAAGGCAGTCCGCGCAAGCACCGTGAGCCAGTTCCAAAATCGCGTTTCATCGTCGAACACCTTGATGTGCCGCGCCACGCGGACGAATGCGGCCTGCAACGCATCACGGGCCGCCTCCTCGTCGCCCCTGGCAACAACGAGCAGATACCGCGAGAGCCTGTGAAAGTAGGCTTCATGAAAAACCCGATACGCATTCTCATCTCCAGCCACCATGCCGCGAGTCAGCGCAGCAACGGCAGACGGCGCAGGTGGCACAATCTCCCCTGCCCCGCCTTCGATGCCCGTTCTTGAGGAGTGAACTCCCAAGTCGTCACCCGTTTCAATGGTCAACGCGGTCAATTCGCACTCTCAGGCGCAGCGGCGGGTTTTGTCACCGGCGCATTGGATTTCAACGACGGAGACGGCGTCTGGCTGCGCTGAATGATGGTATTCACCCGTTCGGCAAAACTGCCGGGCACGGGCGGAAGCAACGGTTGATTCTGCGGGCGCAACGCGTTGAGCACGGAGTCAATCATTTCCAACTTGGAAGCTTCACCAACAGCGATGAGCAATCTGGTCTCCTTGTGAAAGCTGATGCTGGGCGTTTCCTTTTCACCGAGCATCTTCCAACCGGTCTGGATGGCCGTGGTGATGTCCTCGACTTTGAGTCCCTGGTCGAGATATGGCGACAGCGCATAAAAGCGGCAGAGTTTTTGGGGCAATGGCCTGGTTTCCAGAGCAGAATAATCCGGCACCATTTCCCGGCCGCGGAAAAACCAGATCGCATCGTCCGATGGACGCCCCCCCGTGCGAAAACTTATTGACGTTTGATATGTTGAATAAGAGTGAGATGGACCTCCACCACCAAAGTAAGTGGCGCTTCGATACCGCTCTGTTCTGATGCTGGCCTGTTCCATGGCTTGAAACAAATCCTGCACGTTGACCTGCGTCATTCGTAAAGCGGGAATCTCCTCGTTCGCATACTCCTCCGGAATGACGACATTCAACGGGCGGCCGGTCGCCTTCTCAATGGCGGCAACCAGTTGTTTCGGCGTGCCGCCGGGAAAATCCAGATCAAATTTTGTGAGCTTGGGAGCTTCATTCGGAACGAGTGCAACAGCACCATCCGGAGTCTTCAAAGCCCGCGCGGGAAGAACTCTGGCCGGCAGTTCGCCCTGGGGTTGGGGTAATACCGGCTGGCTGAAAACCGTGGCGGCAGTCAGTGCGGAAATGGCAACGGCGACAAGGAGTTTTCTTTTCATTGGATTGAGTTGTTATCTGTCTCTACCCAGAAAGACGACGCAGGGCAAAGAATCCTTCGGAAAAGTTTCGCGCCGGCTCCCCGGATGACCCGACGCTCCATAAACCGGAACCATGCAAAAGGAATGTCGCGCGAAGGTCATGAAGGAGGCGAAGGCAAAGAGGGAATATGTGCTTCGACCGGATTGTTTCGCTCAC
>CAZFNB010000362.1:0-3850 GCA_964520235.1 uncultured Bifidobacterium sp.
ACAACGTGTTGAAAACCTATTCACAGAATCAATTTGTTGTTTACTCGATTTCAGATGGATGGTTATGGACTCATCGCGATGGTCATTGCGGGGTGCAGCGCTCCGCTTTGCGCGAGTCGTTGAAATTCCTCTTCGTGTATCAGGTCTTTTGCCGGGAGTTCCAGCGACATGAAGTATGGAGACTCTGGTTTTTCCCAGACGTAGGCAGGCACGACGGTTATCACGTCGAGCTTTCTGCCAGTCATCTCCGACACATGATAGGCGTCGAAGTAGAGTCCGGTTGACGTTTGTCGCGAGCGATATACCCGCATCCCGTTTATTATTTCAGTTATCATTTTGTGTTCGTGCCGGCCGCCTAACCCCGCGCTGCGGCAGACAACGTGTTGAAAACCTATTCACAGAATCAATTTGTTGTTTACTCGATTTCAGAGGGATGGTTCGATTTGGAGCGCACACACATCATCGTATTGGTTATGGACTCGGCCATCGCAAAACTCAAGGATGATTTACAGGTCAAACTCAACACCCTAAAACCGGCGCAGCGGCGGATGTCGTTGTGCCGTCTGATCGAGGCCGTCTGGCCCGTTGTGCGGCCGCACCTTTCCGCCCCTTTGTGCCGTCTGGGCGATCTGGTCTGGGCTGAGATGAAAGTTCACCTGCACCGCCCGCCACGGCGGCATCCACCAATTTCACCATCGCACCTTCCACCGCGGCCAATGCCTTTGAACTGGAATTGACCGGTTCATTCAACTCCAGATTGGCGGGCCTGTGCTCAGGATACCGCCCAAGCACCGTTTTCTCAAGCGACGCCACCCGGTCTTCCAGTTCCAAAACCATCTGCCGCGTGGTCTTGGGCGGCGGCTGATTCTCCAATTCGATAACCCTCTTTAATAAGCTAAGTCCCGAAAAAAGCTGTCCGCTCCCGGTAGAATGACCCTGTTTTACGCGTGAAATATAATTCTTTGATACGCCGAGCGCCTTCTCCACATCATTTTGCGTCCAGCCACGAGCATTCCTAAAAAACATTAGGAAGTCTGAAATGTTGTTACATCAAGAATGTTTATTGTTGCATGGAACATTACTAAGTCATACAGTCACACGCATGGGAAAACTCAAGATTGACCCTTTGGCGCGGCGCAACGTGGCGATTGCCGGGCCTGTGTATTTGGATTTTTCGCACAATTGCGAGGTGCTGGGACTCGTGAGGGAACAAGTAAACACGCAGCTCGTGGCCGGGTGGAATCGTCGGAACGCGCGGCGAGTGGCCAAACGGTTGAGGGAACTGGCAGACCGTGCCGCGGCATGTCTGGATGCGTCTGTTTCATGCGGTGAACCTAGCACCACGCCACACATCCACATAAGCCAAGAAAGTTACTAAGTATGATCAGCATTATGGAAAACGCAGGTTCACCCAGGCCGCGCGCCAACAAACTCAAGCCGGGGATGTGCAATTTCAGCGTCCACATGCCTTCTTTGGGCCGGCACATCATCGGCCGCTCGGCGGTGCTCACGGGTGCCACATCCAGCGGACGCCATTTCCTTGTATGCGACGTGGAAGGGCTGGAGCGCATCCACCCAGCCGCCGGCCGTGCGCGAGAGCACAAATGATTTTTTTGAAAGCATCTGATCATGGCCCGCACCATCAAAAAACCTGCGATCTTCAAAAAGAACCACCGTTGCCAGTGGCAGGAGGGTTTTTGCACACCGCACTTCTCAATGCGGATTGATTGCAAGGAGGCTGCCCTCTACGCCGTGTTCAGGCCGCTCACGACTGTCTGCCTGTTCCGTGCTTGCGAGCGCCACGCCTTGCGCGCCATGCGCACCGGAGAATTCAACATCTCGCCCCTATGAAAAAGATCGCCATCGCCAAAGACGCCGTCGAGCTGATGTCCGGGATCGTTGAGAAGCACACCAACATCACCAAAGCTCAACTCCTGGGCAAAGCGCGGCCGGAATACATTGTCCTGCGCAGGTTCATGGCCTGCAAAATCGTCAGCCTTCACACCTGGTTTTCCCTTGAGGAGATCGGCAGGGCGTTCGGCGGGCGCGACCACTCCGCAATCCTTTACGCGACGAACCGGGCCGATGAAATGCTTGAACGATCAAACGATTCAAACGCAAGCAGACGCTTCAAGTCTGAATTTTCCGCCATGGAAACCGAATTTCTAAAGCACGCCATCATCACCCGGGAGTGTCAGGAACAGGTCTCAAATCTTCGAGCGCAGATGAACCGCATGAGAGCCAATTTTGAGACCAGATTCATCGTGCCCATAGACAGTCTGGCGGCGGATCTGGCGGACCGCATCCCGGGCATGGCATTGGACAGCCGTTGCAACAACGCGCAATTCATCGCCGCCCACATCCGAAACCATCTGCGCGCATGAAGACGATCACATTGACGGACAGCCCGGCCGTGGTGTCCGAGAAACGCCGTTTCTTTGCGCTGCACGATCGCGCGGCGCTGTTGCAGGAATGGATAGACCTGCGGCACGGCGATGTGCCGGCGCATTGTCTGGAGCTGGCCGCCATCCGTGAACAGCAGTTGCAGATCTCAAACCGCCTGGTGGAATTCAAACGGTTGGCGGCCTGATTTGCCGAAGTGTCGGTGAAAAACATGGACCGAGTCCCATCAGGTTCGCCGTGCGTAAAAATGCCTGCGAACTGACCGGCGCGAAGCGTGCCCATGAAAAACAAACACCTGAATATGACAGAAAAAAATTTGCGCGTGATGTTGCGGCGTTTTTTGCCGCGCTGGAACAGCCGGTTGCGCCACGTTTACCCGCCCGGCTATCTGATCGGCCTTAACCCGGGACTGTTGTGCTAAACGTGGCTTGCGTGCTCGAAAACATAGTGCGGCTATTGCCACCCAACACAAAGCTCTGCCGCCCCGCCGACAGCGAGGCCGGAGCGCAAAGAAAGGAATCGAATGACCACTGAGCAACAAACGGAAAGCGGGGGCGGGGTTGGCATCAGCGTCGGGTTATGCCTCAAAATCGAAAGCTGCCGAGACTGTCCTCGCCTGCAAATCACCAAGCGGAAAACATTCTTGGGAACTGGCTACGAATATCTCTGCACAAAAGCGGACAGGTATATCTATCCGCATGAAGGCGTGAATCCTCCGCCGGAGTGGTGTCCTTTGAGGCATAACGCAGAGGTCATCGACAGCCGCCGAGAGAAACCGTGAACGACACTCTGACATTGGAACAGCCGACAACGCCTCGAAACGGAAAGGCGGGCGGCTGTTCGTCTGCACCGATTTGTTCGCCATTGGTCGCCGCACTCTATGTCCAACCTGATGGATGCTACGCCGGCCTAGAATGGGTGGACACATGGCCGAAAGAACGAGATGCCAGGCTCTATAACGGCCCATATCCAGTCGTGGCGCACCCGCCGTGCCAGCGATACGGCAACCTCGGAATCGCGAACTACGCTCGATGGGGCGGCGAGCACAACCGCCCAATGAACGACGGTGGATGCTTCGCAGCGGCACTCGCGGCGGTGAACTGCTGGGGCGGCGTGCTGGAGCATCCCGCGAACTCACGAGCATGGCCTGCATATAATCTGAACGCACCAGAACGCGGCAAATGGACGCGCAGCGGAATCGGCTGGGTGTGCGAAGTCTGGCAATCTGCCTACGGGCATCGAGCTTCCAAAAAGACGTGGCTATACTGGCGCGGCGAAGGACAGCCGGAAGACATGGACTGGTCGCAACCTGTCGGCACTCACCAAATCGGATTTCAAGACCAACGCGGCAAAGACCGCAACAAACCAACGCTGTCACCACGCGAGGCGAACGCAACCCCGATCCGCTTCCGGGACGCACTACTGCGCTTGGCGTGTATGGCGAACG
>CAZFNB010000363.1:0-3849 GCA_964520235.1 uncultured Bifidobacterium sp.
CCCCATAACTTCAAAACCATTCACTGAATATGGCCACGTTCGTGAGCCTCTTTCCGACATTTCTGACGAGATGTGCCGAGCTTCACGGCCTGCTCTTGAGCGTGGCCTTTGCCCTGTTCATCGTCGGCGTGATGGTCACGGTGTATCACAAGTTCTCGCATCGGGTCGGGCTGCATCTACTCGTGCGTTTGCTCGTGCTGACTACGCTGCTCGTATTCCTGCCGGTTTGGGGCAACCAACTCCAAGCCTTGCTGCAAAACTCGCTGCTCTCCGGCCTTGGGGTGGACCCGGCCAATGTGCAGGAACAGTTCAACCGGATGCTCATCATCAAGCGCGACCAAGCTACTGAAACCGCTTGGTGGAACATCATGGCGCAAATTCACAACTTCACCACCGACCTGATCATCAGCGCCATCCTCTGGCTGGTCGGCTGCGTGGCTTCCTTTCTGATGTGGTGGGCTTACCTCATCCAGAAAATCATTCTCAATCTTGGTTACGCCCTGTCTCCAATACTCATCGGCTTCATGGCGATTCCCGCGCTGCGGCAGATTGGAACGCGATACCTGTTGAATCTTGTCGGTGTTTTGCTCTGGCCGTTGGGTTGGGCCGTGGCCGCGCTCATCACCCAAGGCGTCTTGGATTTCATGACTGATCCCAGCTTTGAATACTTTGACCCGACCTCAACCTTGCCCGACCTGCAAAAGACCATTGGCGTCGCCATTGTCGGGTTCTGGATCATCTTCAGCACTATTGCCGCGCCTCTCATCATCCAACGAGTGATTGCTTCGGGGATGCTGGCAGGCGGAGCGTTGCTGTCCGGCGGGATGCAAACCGTAATCCAATCGGCGACTTCCGCCGCCAGCGGTGCGGCGGCTGCCGCCTCACTCGGAATTCCGCGCGCGGCGGCGGTTGCCGCCACTACCGGCACGTTGGGATTGCTCTCGGCTGCCAGCGGGACCGGTCATGCTGGTTCATTCATCACCGCCGGCGGATTCGGCAAGCGTGATGTCACCGGCGATAAGACCGTGCAACAAATGCTCCAGCGCATCCAACAGCGCCTCGATCAAATGCAGCTAATCCCACCAGTCATTCCCCCATCTCACAAAGCATGAAAAAGGACGAATACATCTCCCCATCATTAAGGACGAGCACCACTCCAGCGGGACAAACAGTGCCCCTGCGGAAGCAGTTTGACCTTGCTCGGTTGCTCGTGTTGCGTGACCGGCTGCCGTGGTTCTGGTTTGCTTTCACCGTTGCTGTGTTGTTGCTTTCCGCGCTCGACCGTTATCGCATCGTTTCCCAATTCAAACAGCGTGAGCGCGTCGTCATCATTGACCCTGCCGGCACTTACTACGTCAGCCCGTTGCTGCAATTTCAGGAAGCGAAAGATTTGCACGTTCAGCAGGCAGAGCTGGCCGCCCAGGTCTTTCTCGCTCGAAACCCGAAAGAATTCGACAACCTTGACCTGCTCAAATTGATGTTCCTGAAAAAGGCGTTCGCCAAAGCGCAAGAACAGAAAACCAGTGAAGCCGCCGAGTTCCGCGCCAAACAACTGCATCAAAAGGCCGAAATCGGTCGCATTGATATTCTCGTCACCCGCGAAAATGAAGTGCTCGCGTCCGTCACGGGCCAACTCATCCGCAGCGGCATTTTTCAGGACAAGGCGTTCACCGAGGCGTTTCCGTTCACGCTTCGGTTGAGTTTGGTTCGCAATCCCAACATGGCCTTGAACGGACGTTTCCCCACCGCCGTGGGCGACTTCAAATATGAAATCAATCGTTAGTCTCCTGCCTCTCATCGCCACGGTTTCACTGGCCGGTTCGCCTGCCATTCAACGCGCCTGGCTGGATGATCGTACGGTTGTTGCCGTGCCGGTCGCCACCAACCGCGTCACCACACTAAACTTTCCCGGCCCGATTGCCGCCATTGACGGCGCGGGATTCACGGTGGATGGGAAAACGCCCGGGCAGTTTCAACTGGCGCACACCAAAGGCTCGGCCTTTCTGTCCGTGCGTGCTTTATCGCCCAAGGCTTCCGCCAATCTCAATGTTCGCTGGAACGACCGCACGTATGTTTTCGAGTTGGCTGAAAGCAACCTTCCCGTTCTCTCGCTCAACCTGGAAGCGCCACCGTTGCCAACCACATCCGGCGTTGGTAATGCACCCGAAGTAAGTCCGCTGAAATTACTCGCGCTGCTCGACAAGGCCAAAGCCTTCCCGCTGCTAAAGGTGCAACAGCCGCAGAGTGTCGCCGATGTGGCGTTCACCACGTACGACGGCAAACCACTGGTGAGTGATTTCAACGACTACGAAATCCAGATCGAACAGACGTTCCGATTCAACGCCGAGGACACACTGGTGTTTCGCATCGGCATTACTAACAAAGCGGATGCGCCACTCATCTATCAGCCCGACAGTTTTGCCGTTCGCGCTGGGAATCGTCTCTATCATCAGTCCATCAGCGATGCTGACGGGACAGTGCCGCCGCAGGGTCGCAGCGTTGTCTATTTTGCCATCACCGGCACGCCGGACGGCGGGCGCAACAGCCTCTCATTGAAGAATCCGTTCACCGTGCTGTTGACACGGCTCTCGCCACCACCGCCAGCGGTCATCATCACCAATGCTCCCGTTGTGCCGCTTCGTTCACCCAAGGACCAGCCATGAATCCCAGAGATTTTCTCGCCTTTTTCAAGACGCGCAGCGGCAAGCTGGTGGTGTTCGGAGGATTATTTGCCGCCGCTCTCATTATCGTCAGCGTGATCCGCAAGCAAAACACTTCGCCGGAGGACGCTGCTAAGATTACTCCATTGGAAAACAGTACCACCAACGCGCCGCAAGTGGTGCAATCCGTGGTGCGCTCGATGCAACGATTCGACCCACCCGCTCCCAAAACGCAGGCAGATACGGCCGCCGCAGTCCGGACGCCCCGCAAATCCGTTGATGCCACCAATTCAGCAGGGCGGACTGCTCAAGCTGCTGTACAAAATCAAACCTCAGCCCTCCCACCTATCAGTTTGTTAGCAGACAGCACTGCTGGAATTCCTGTTCCGAAAAAGCTGAGCGCGGTGTATGCCCCTTTTGGCCGGCTGATTTCCTGCGAAACGGTTATCACGGTGGATTCCGCTTCCATTCAGACGCCCATCGTCGGGTTGGTCACGGAAAACGTGTATCACGCGGGGAAGCTGGTGATTCCCGCTGGCACCGAGATTCATGGCACGGCCAAAACCGATCGGACGCGTGAACGCATCGCCAGCGGCAGTAGTTGGACGTTCGTCTGGCAGTCCGGTGAGGAAATGCAAATCAAAGCCATCGCGCTCGACCGCGAGTTTGAAAATTCCACGAATCAAGTCGGGTGGGGCATCACCGACGGCAGCGCAGGACTGCGGGGCGAGTTGATCAAGTCTGACAACCTCGCGGAAATAAAGTTATTCGCGGCGACCTTCCTTTCCGGTGCGGCAGATGCCCTGACCGAAAAAGAGCAAACCATCTTCGGCTCCATCAACAGTCGTTCGCTCAATAACGCCCCGCTCGTCGGGGCGCAAGACGTTTTGAAATTGTACGCGCAACAAATCGCCGATGCCATCCAGCGCGACGGATTCTATGTCCGCGTGCCCAGCGGGAAACAGTTTTACCTCTATGTCCTGCAAACGATTGATCGCGCTGAAGCTCGGTTGGGGGTCTCAGCACTTTCTGTCTCCCAGGAATCCGAAGAACGCTCCAAACCCCATTGAAACCATGAAACCGCTATATCTGATTCCGCTCCTGGCTTTGTCCGCCTGCACAACCGCTCCCAAACTGGAAGTACGTCCGCTGCCACCGCCGTCACCCATTGAGCAAAGCGCCGTCCGTT
>CAZFNB010000364.1:0-3847 GCA_964520235.1 uncultured Bifidobacterium sp.
GTGAGCGTGTCGCGAACGTGAAACTCAAATGAATCCTCCTTGCTCGTCACCGAAGCGATGCCGCCCTGTGCGTAATTCGTGTTCGACTCCGCGCTGTTCTTTTTGGTGACAATGGCCACACGCCCGCGCGGCGCGACCTTGAGCGCAAAGAACAATCCCGCGATGCCACTGCCGAGAACGAGATAGTCGAATTGTTTCATCAACGCGGGAAGGATTAACGCAAAGACGCAAAGACGCGAGGCGAAAACCGATACGAATCACAATCGCCCGTTATCAATCAACCGCGTCTTGCCCAAGAAAACCGCCAGCGCCATGTGTGTGCCACGCGAGACTTTCCTTGCGGGCTGAAGCGTTTCTGGATTGAAGAACTCGACATAATCCAACCGACCCAACCGCGCGGCGGCAATGAACCGTTTCAAGTCAGTTTTCAATTTTGCGGAGGAAAGTGATGTCCCTTTCACAATGGCGCGCGCCCGGTGAATGGCCCGATGCAATATCGTCGCCTGCTTGCGCTGCGCTGGCGTCAGATATTTGTTTCTCGAACTCATCGCCAGTCCATCCCGCTCGCGCACCGTGGGCGCAACGACGATCTTCAACGGGAAGTTCAGGTCGGCAACCATGCGTTTCACGACTGCCGCCTGCTGAAAATCCTTTTGCCCAAACACCGCCACGTCCGGTTGCACGATGTTGAACAGCTTCGCCACCACGGTCGTCACCCCGCGAAAATGCGTTGGCCGCGATGCGCCTTCCATGCCTCGCGACAAGTTTTCTTCGACCACATACGTGCTGAAGGCATTGGTGGGGTGAGCGTCCCCGCGAACCGGCTCGTCAGCAGCCTCGCCCCACCCTGGATACATTTCCTTGTCGGTCGGCGCAAACACCACGTCCACATCCCCGGCTTTGCAAAGCTTGCAATCACGTCTGAAGTCGCGCGGGTAACGGGACAAATCCTCCTTCGGCCCGAACTGCGTCGGGTTCACGTAAATGCTGACGACAACCTTGCCCGACCTGCCAACCTGCCGACGAGCTTCGCGAACAAGACTCATGTGGCCTTCGTGGAGATAGCCCATCGTCGGCACGAAGCCGATGCGCACACCTCGACGTTGCCATTGTCTGGCGAGGCGTTGCATCGCAGCAACCGAAGAAACGATTCGCATGGGCCTTGTTTATCCGAAGCACCCGCCAATTTCACGAACGAAAAAACCGCGCCGGATCTCTCCAACGCGGTTTGCGATTCGTCTTCCGTTCAGCGCCGGAGAAAGTTCAAGGGCGCGCCCTGCGGCATTTCGTGTGCGCAAGGCTGGTTGGTCGGCGCGTCTGGCGTGCGGTCGTTGGGCACAACGATTTTGTTTGCCAGCATCCAGGCTTCAACTTCCTCGCCGCTGATGTCCGGCAGCATGTGCCCGTTGATTTCCACGCACGGACTCAACATCTGGCCGCTCTTCTCGATCATCTCCTGGCGCTGGGCCGGGTCGTTGATGATGTCGCGATCTTCGTAGGGCAGGTCGTATTTCTTGAGCACGGCGCGCACGCCCATGCTCCAGCCGCAGGTCGGCTTCAGGTAAGCGATGATTTTCGGTTTGTTCATAATTTCAGTTTCCTGAGCTTAGATTGCCACAGCAACCCAGGTGGCGAAAGCTTAAATCCCATTTCGTCACTGCTTTCCTTTGACCAAGGCATCAACGACACCGGGATCGGCGAGCGTGGTGGTGTCACCGACTTGATCGGGATGGCCCTCGGCGATCTTGCGCAGGATGCGGCGCGCCGTATCAAACGCGGCGCAGATCAAGTCCGGGGAATTTCGCTCAAAGATAGCTCCGTCAAAGCGCGGCTAAGATCAGAGGCAGAAACGTTCCGACGAATCAACGTGGTCTCTCTGTCCTTTGAGCAAGCCGTTCTTTCAGAGCCAAGCTCAACGACCCTGCGCCGGGCGGCTTGAGGCCCGCGAAAGTGTCCACGACAAACCTGTCCGTCATCCGGTGAAATTCAAAGCTGGCAATGGCCATCAACTCAGGGGAGTCCCCGTCGTTCTTGTCTATCAGAGCCTGAAGCGTCCGCTGCGCGCTGTTGGTGTCATTGTTCATGCAACTCACGATGATGAACGAGTGGGTGCCAGAATTGGTGCCGCCAAGAAACCGGATCGCATCCTCCTTCGGAAGTTTATGTTCTTTTATGAGGACATAGCGAAGGAACAGCCATGAATCGGAATTACGGAAGTGATCCAGCGCCCGTCCGTAGTCCGGGTGTTTCGGATCGGCGAGTGCGGGCAGCAATGGAAGAAAATCCCTCAAGAGGAGGGAACTGCTTCCCTGGATCGACGCTGACCGGTAGCGGCTGATTTTCTCCTCCAGCGTCGATTGTATCGCCGCAGTGTTCCCTTCCACAGCGGCATGAACGATGTTGAGGTTCATGTCCGAACCGCTTCCACTATAACAGTCCCTCAAAGCCTTGCTTCGGAGCGACCTGTCATTCATCAAGTAGCCAACCGCATAAGCAGCGGGGCCGTAGGTATTCGATACGCGGACAGTATCGGACGAATCGCTTTGCATCTGGTTGTAAAACCTCCGGTAAGCGTTGAACGCACCAGATTGCGCGTAGTAAGTCAAAATCCACCCTTCAATCCGGCAATCCGGATTAGTCCAAAAAACGCTTTCGAGTTTTTGGGCACGTTCCAACAAGGACAACGGCTTGAAATGTTTTCGGAATATCGCATCCACGGAACGCAACGTGGGCTGCGGCATGGATTCACCCAGTTCGACCTGCAATTCAAGCCCGCGTGGAATCACCTTGAGCAGGTCTGTCTTCACAGCAGTCAGATAGTCCAACATCTGATCCGCAGCGAAAGGTCCGGCTTCTCGCTTGAATACCTCAATGAGATCGGCAATCCGTCTTTGCTCACCAAAGTCGAACAGGATGCGCGCCTGCCACTGAAATTCTGTGGGCCGCAGCCAACATCGGCGCACAAACGTCTCAATGCCATGATTGGTGGCAGCAGTGTTGAGAAATGGATGCGGGGAACTTCCCACGAGATTTCTCAACCCATCTACACACTGGAGGCGGCTGGTCATCTGCGCATAATCGTGAACGCGCGCCTGCTCCTCCGTCAGAAAGAACCGGTGCATTCCTGGAAGATCGCGGGTGACGGAGTCCAGAATGCCCTTCGCCGCATCAGGAATTCCCCAACGCTTGCTCACAAACCTGTAGCGACATCCCATCTGCATCCCGGTGGATTCCCATAACAAGTTCAACAAATCGCTCCTTGTCGCAACCGCAGCCGGCACGAGCCCGCCGATCCCCTCAGCGTGGCCGCGTCGGATCAGCGGCTGCATCTCCTTGAGACCCCAGAGGGAATTATCCTCCAGACCATCCCCCACTCGCAGGTCCTTGAACTGCTCCACGGCACGAGCCACTTCGCTAGATACCTCTGGCGAATCTGCCATGAGTGATTGGTTGGATTTCATCAATTGCAGCCATTCCCGCCTTTGGAGATAAGGGCCGAAGCCATTCAAGATATGCCCGCCACCAATGGTGGAATAACGCGCGAGCGCCGGGGCATAGTTGTGAATCTGACTGAGCCGCCGCTCCCCGGCAATCTCGGGAAGAAACTCGGCCAACACACCACCGCTTCCGTTCACCTGCATGTCGTGAAATATCATGCTTGCCGAAATCGGAGGGAAATTATTGTCCACAGCGAAAAAATAGACCGACTTTGACACAGGCCGGTTCAGCCAGAGTTCCCAGCTGGACACAGTGGCATTTGTGGGAGCAACGGCGGAAGGAGTCTCAGGCCAGTCCCGAAGTGCTGCCTTTTCGCGGCCAGCGAGAAAGAGGATTGGCGACCAGCAGC
>CAZFNB010000365.1:0-3841 GCA_964520235.1 uncultured Bifidobacterium sp.
CTTCAGAACCTGGTATCTCAACAACGGTGTACCGGCGGACAAGGTCGCCGCCGCCGTCAACAAGGCCATCAGTTGGTCCTACCTGATCTCGATGCTCGGAGCAGCCGTGGGGATGGCGCTGTTCACACGCATGGCGTCGGGTTTGGGACGTCGCCCCGCCTTCGCAATCGGTTTCACGGTCGCCGCGCTCGTCACGCTGTTTGTTTATTGGAAGATGAACTCGCCCACGGACGGCTACTGGATGCTGACACTGATGACGAGCTGCCAGCTTGCGGTGTTCGCCGGATTCGCGATCTATCTGCCGGAACTGTTTCCAAGCCGCCTGCGCAGCACCGGCACGTCGTTCTGCTACAACCTCGGGCGCTTTGCGGCGGCGGGCGGGAGTTTCTTCTCCGCAAAACTGGCCACGGGCGTCTATGGTCAATACGGCTCGCCCACCATGGAGCGTTATTCGGCCATGACCATGTGCGCGATTTTTCTGTTCGGGCTTCTGATTCTTCCTTTCGCGCCCGAGACCAAAGGCAAACCGCTTCCCGAGGACTGAAATGAACCGTTGCTCATGGCCGAAATCCGAACTCGACATCGCCTATCACGACGCGGAATGGGGCGTGCCCGTTCACGACGACCGACTGCTGTTCGAGATGTTGATACTTGAAGGCGCACAAGCAGGACTCAGTTGGTCAACCATCCTCAAGAAGCGGCAAAACTACCGGCGCGCGTTCGACAACTTTGACGCGCGAAAAATTTCAAAATACGACGCGCGCAAGGTGAAGGGTTTGCTGGCGGATGAAGGCATCGTCCGCAACCGGCTGAAAGTCGCTGCAACGATCCAGAACGCGAAAGTGTTCCTTGCGGTTCAAAAGGAATTCGGGAGCTTTGACGCCTACATCTGGCAGTTTGTCGGCGGCAAACCCATCCACAACCGCCGTAAATCACTCAAGGAAGTTCCTCCGCGCACGCCCGAATCCGACGCCATGAGCAAGGATCTGCTCAAGCGCGGGTTCAAGTTCGTCGGCTCGACCATCTGCTACGCCTTCATGCAAGCCGTCGGCATGGTCAACGATCACACGGTGGATTGTTTCCGGCACAGACAACTGCGCTGAGTTCAGAGCCGCAGGAAAATCTTCCGCTTGTAAAGGAAGTGCACGAACCAGAACGCAAGCAGCAGCCCAACGACGGAAATCATCAGGTCGCCGAAGCCTTTCGCGACATGGGCATCGAAGTAATTCTTGATGTCGCCACCGACAAGCCGGGCAGAGAGCCGGCTGAAGCTGCCGCCGAGAAAATTCTTCGTGAGATAAATCGTGATCGAGTTCATGCCGATCCACACGAACGGCTGACACCACGCGCGCCATTTCCACACGTCAACGACCATGTAAAACGCGCCAAGCAGCATCGCGCTGTAACCGCCCGCCACCAGCACATAGGAGGACGTCCAGATTTTTTTGATGACGGGGAATTGCAATCCCCACAGCCAGCCCACCGCAACGGAAGCCGCGCCAATGGAAAGCAACAGCACGATTTTACGCTGATCGCCTGTGGACGAACTCGTCAGCAACAAACCCGCAAACACACCCAACAGACACGTCGCCACGGCGGGGATCGTGCTGAGAATGCCCTCGGGGTCGTAGAACAAGTCATACTTCCGGGCGGGCAGATGCTCGAAGTCAAAATGATTCACAACGTTGTATCCCATGTCGAACCTGCCGCTCACGCGGTTCGTTGTGGCGAGATACATCTTCTCTGTTGCGGCCCAGACGGGACTGTCCTTGATGGCTGAAGGATTCACAGCAGACGCATTACCGGCTTCCCGGAATTGGGCGGCGAGTTTTGTGTCGCCTGCCTTTTCCGCGAGCACGGCTAGATTGTTTTTCTCCAGTTGAATGTCGCGGATGGGAACAAAAGTCATCAAGGCCCAATAACCCGCCAGCAGCGTCACGCAGATTCCCGCCAAAGCGCGCGGCTTGAAGAAGCAGAAGAACAGGCCGGTGAAACAATACGCCAGCGCGATGCGATTGAGCACTCCCATCAATCTCATGTCCGGCCACGGATTCGTCAGCCCTCCGGAATAAAACAACGCGACCAGAAACAGGAGCGCACTCCGGCGCAACACCCTTTTCACCGCCGCTCCCCTGCCCTCCTTTTCGATGATTTTCGACAGCGAGAAAACAGTGGATGCACCGACCATGAACACGAACAGCGGGAAGATCAGATCATAAAACCGGAAGCCCTGCCACTCGACGTGATCAAGTTGTTCGGCGAGCAATTTGACGAAGCGATAGAGCAGCGAACCTTCGGAGTTTGAACTCCCGTGAAGCCCGTCGGCGATCCTGCCCAACGCATACACGAGCGAGTCCGCGCCGATGATCCAGAACATGTCGAATCCGCGCAGGGCATCGAGGGACATCAGCCGCGTGGAGGTCACATCGGTTTTGGTCTCGCTCATGCCGGGAGCAAACACGAAAGCGGCAATCGTTGCAACAGCGCCGGCAACATTTACATGTCACGAATCCGCCCGTGATTTGCGGCGTTCGAACGATTCATCATCCCACGACGCCGGATCGTCCAGCGATTCCAGATGCGTGAACACCACCGCATCCGGCAGCACCTCGCAGATGTCCGCCTCGATGCGATCCAGCAATTCGTGCCCGCTTTGCACCGTCCATCCGCCCGGCACGAGCACATGCGTGGAAATAAATTTTCGCGCGCCGGATTGACGCGAGCGCAACGCGTGGAACTGCACGCCGCCTTGCTCGTATTTCTGGAAAATTTTCCGCACCGTCGCCAGGTCTTCAGCCGAAAGCGACGCATCCATCAGTCCGCCGACGGAACGGCGCACAATCCCGACACCCGTCCAGACGATGTTCGCCGCCACGGCAAGCGCGATGACGGGATCGAGCCACTGCCAGTGCGTCCACGCCACAAGTCCGACCGCCGCAATCACACCCACCGAAGTCCACACGTCCGTCAACAGATGATGCGCGTTGGCTTCCAGCGTGATGGAGTTGTGTTTCCGTCCCGCGCGCAGGATCAACAACGCCACGATGAGATTCACGACGGATGCAGCAGCGGAGATCGCCAGTCCGAGTCCGATGGCTTCGAGCGGTTTCGGCGCAAGGAGACGCTGGGTTGCGGCAGCCGCGATGCTCACCGCCGCCACGAGAATCAACCCGCCTTCGAGTCCGCTGGAAAAATACTCCGCCTTGCCGTGACCGTAAGCGTGGTCTTCATCAGCAGGCCGCGCCGCGATGCTCAACATGGCTAGCGCCATGACGCCGCCGACAAGGTTCACAACCGATTCCACCGCGTCCGACAACAACCCCACCGAGCCGGTGACAAAATACGCCGCCGTTTTCAATCCGATGGTCACAAGCGCCGCCGCGATGGAAAGCCATGCGAATCGAGTTAGTGAAGGCCGGTTCACGTTGCGCTGATTAAACCAAGAATTCCACACGGACGCCAAGCCCGGAGAAGGAGCGGTCACTTGCGCCATTCCGTCTTGGGCGGCTCGGGCAACCCTTGCGCCCGCAGCGCAGTGCGGAAATGCATCTTGGAAATTTTCATCAACGCTTGAACGCCATGTTTGGAAAACAATTCCTTCGCCACTGCATCCACATTTGTGCCCGCGCCCTTAGGTAGTTCGACGTTGAGATCCTTCCCAAGCGCCGCCAGCCGTTTCACAAACTCGTCCCGCGCCAGAATCGAAGCCGCCGCCACCGCCAAATCCTCTTCTGCCTTGTGCCGCTGCACCAATTCCAACTCCCGCCCCATGCTCATCAAAGCCTTTTCCACGACACTCTTGCTCGCCGCGAACTGGTCGCTGATTGCCTTCACCGGCGGC
>CAZFNB010000366.1:0-3833 GCA_964520235.1 uncultured Bifidobacterium sp.
CATCGTGAACCAGTTCAAGAAGGTTCTCGGCGCGGACACGTTATTGCTTGGCCTCGCCCTGACCGACGACAACGCGCATTCGCCGAATGAAAAATTTGATTTGGACGTGTTTGAAAACGGCCAGCGGATGGGCGCGATGCTGTGGCACGAACTGGCTGCGCTTTGATCATTGAAACCGGGAGTCCGATCGTTCACTGTCCCGCGTAATACGCGTCCACCTTAGCCGCCACGTCGCGGTAGCTGATGTCCACCTCGTAGATGAGTTTGTACTGGTCAATGGCCTCGTCCTTCTTGTTCATCGCGTCCAGAACGGAACCGAGGTTGTAGATCAAATCCTTCTTCTCGTCATCAAGCAAAGGCTTTTCCTTGATGGCGTTTTGGAGGGTCTTGGACGCGAGATCATACATCTTCCGCTTCGCAAAGCATTGTGCCAGCCCGCTCATCGCCGCGATGCGCTTGTGCGGGTTGTTCTGCGCCTTTTGAAATTCCTGGATGGCTTCGCCTATCTTTCCTGCGCTCAAATACAGCGTTGCCATCTCGTAACGGATCGTGAGGTCGGTCGGAAATTTCTCGACGCGCTTCTGGCACTCGGCCATCTGGAACACCAGCTTCTCAGCGGTCAACCGCGCCACCTGCTCCGCGTGGTCGTCCGCATTCGGATTCAACTGGTCGATCTGATGATCAATCTTCCGCAACGTCGTCTGCGCGATGGCTTGATCCAGCGACGAGTCCGCGCCGAGGTCGGAAGCCTTAAGCCGGTCGTAACAACGCTGCGCCTTGTCGAACTGTTTTTTCTGTGTGTAAAGCTGGGCAAGTTCGCGATAGAGTTTGAGGTTGTCCGGCTCTGTTTTCGTGCGAGCCTCGTATTCGGCGATGAGCCGCTCTGCCACGTCCTCGGTTTTCTGGACGCGCTTTTCCTGTTCGAGCTGCACGGCCTCCTTTTCGTTGCGCAGGATGTCGCGATACGAACCCTCGCCGGATTCAAGCGCACCGTAACCGCCCTCGGTAAGCGTGCGTTTGGCGGAAACGTCCTTGAGCGCCTGCGAAACCTCGGCATCGTTCGGATTCGACCGCGCGAACTCCGCGAGCAACCGTTCCGCGCGCTGCACGTTGCCGGTGTCCGCCAGCAGGTTCGCAAATTGTATGGCGATGTGCTTGTCCTTCGGCGAATGGCGCGAGAGAACTTCAAGCGACATCACGGCTGTTTGCGGCATCTGAAGTGCCGTGGCCGCCTCAGCCACGATGCGGTGCGCCATGGAATTGTTCGCGTCACCGTTAAGGACATGTTCAGCCAGTGTGAGAGCCTCGGTGGGATTAGACCGCAACGCGAGCTGTGCCTTTGCGATCTGCGGCGACGACCCGGCGCTGCTGAGAACTTTTTTGAAAAAGCCTGTGCTGGCGGAGGCAGACTTGCCCGCCTGCGCCTTGCGCAATGCGCGGCGCACGTCAATCAATGTTGGCTCGCGCGTGAGCACCTGACAGAAAAGGTCAACGGCATATTCGAAGTTCTCGCGTTGCAACGCCTCCGCGCCTTTTGTGTAAAGCGGACGCAGGTCGCGCGGAATCTCATTCAAACTTTTCTCGGGCATGACGATGCAATCTAAGCCAAGCCCCTGGGAAAAAGCCAATTGAAACTTGCCGCTCCACGCCTACGCTTCCGGCGTGTTGTTGGACATCCAATTCACCCGCGCCGGGATTCATCTGCCGCAACTCGGTTTGTGGCTCGATGCGCACAAGCGTATCCGGGGCAACGAACACGTGTTTGTCAGCCACGCCCACGCCGATCACATTGGCGCGCATGATAATGTTCTACTGACCGAGGCGACTTCCCTATTCATGCGCACGCGTCTGCCGGGAAAACGCCGCGAGCAACATCTGGCCTTTGGAACGCGGACAGAACTTCGGTTCGGCAATGAAACCTTCGCCCTCACCGCCTTGCCCGCCGGTCACATCCTCGGCAGCGCGATGGCGTTCATCGAGTGGCGCGGGGAAACGCTGCTTTACACCGGCGACTTCAAATTACGCCCGAGCCTTGCGGCGGAGAAACCAGAGTGGCGCAAGGCGGACTCGCTCATCATGGAGACGACGTTTGGCCTGCCGCGCTATCAGTTCCCGCCGGAAGAAACGGTGCGCGCCGACATCGTGAAGTTTTGTCGCGACACGTTGGCCGCCGGTGAGACGCCGGTGCTCTACGGTTATTCCCTCGGCAAGAGTCAGGAGATTTTGCGCGGCTTGGCCGACGCGGGCTTACCCGTGATGCTCCAGCGCGATGTGCGGAAGATGACCAAACTTTACGAGAAACTCGGCATGACTTTTCCCGTGCATGAAGCTTTTGATCCCGAGACCGCACGCGGCAAAGTCATCATCGCGCCGCCGAATTCGCTCAAGACGTTGCAGAAGGTCGCACTCAGCCCGATGCGCAGCGCGGCGATCACCGGCTGGGCGATGGATTCCAGTTGTCGCTATCGTTCCGGCACGGAAGCGGCATTTCCGTTGAGCGATCACGCGGATTACGACAGCTTGCTGGAACTGGTGAAACTCGTGCAGCCCAAGAAGGTCTTCACCATCCATGGTTTCACGCGGGAGTTTGCGCAAACACTCCGCACGCAAGGTGTGGATGCCGTCGCGCCCGGCTGGCACGAGCAACTAGCTCTGCTGTAGGAGCGCCGAGCACCGGCTCGGCAAGTCCCTTGTGATTCATTGAGCCGAGGCGGCGCTCCTGAACGTGGCGTTTCTCCAAATTCACCCCGCCGTCACACGTTCGTAACACAGCCATGCGTTAATATTCCTGTGACAACAACCTGTCGCCATCATCGGTTTCAAGTGCCTCGCGAAGATGCGGATGAGTTCCGCGCGTCGGATGTCGAGCTGTGTGCGCTTTGCGACAACCGGAAAGCAGCCTTCCAGACGATTGTCTGGTCGCCACAGGTGCTGAACCCCAAGTCGCGCCGCTGCTTCTCTGGCATTCGTAAACGGATCGCCAACTGGTTCAATCCAGAGCCGCACGAGTTGACCGCTCCCATCTCGCGTCCGTGCTAAAACAAAAAGCGGCAGGCATCGCTGCCCGCCGCTTGAAACTTTTGGCTGCCGCTCAGATCGCGAAGTCCGTGTATTCCGGCTTCACGGCTTCCACCGGCGGGAACAACATGCCCGCACCCACCGTCAGGTTCGTGCCCTGTTCGATGAGGATGATCGAGCCGGTCAACCGGTTCGTCGTGTAGCCGTCGTAAACAATCGGCTTGGCGGTCTTGATGCGGACGACGCCAATGTCGTTGATCTTGAGTTCGCCCGGAGTCTCCTCGAGATCGAACGTGGTCATGTTGAAGCGCCCTTCGATCTGCGACACGATGGCCTGCACCGTTTGCGTGCCGTGCTTGAGAAAATACTTCCGACCCGCTTGCAACGGACGCAGGTTCATCCAACAGACGCGCGCGTGTAACTCGGAACTCATGCCCGGCGGTTGATCCAGGCCGATGATCATGTCGCCGCGACTGATGTCCACGTCATGCTCGAGGCAAATCGTCACCGATTGCGGGCAGAACGCTTCATCCTTCGAGCCGTCGTAAGTCCAGATGTCCTTCACCGTCGTCTTGATGCCGCCCGGCAACACGGCGACTTGCTGGCCTTTGCGCACGATGCCGCTGGCGATCTGACCGCTGAGGCCGCGGAAGTCGTGCAGCTTGTGGTCGGTCGGATTATTCGGGCGATTCACCCATTGCACTGGGAAACGGAACGCGCTGAGATTCCAGTCGCTCGCGATGTGGACGGTTTCGAGATGCGCCAGCAACGTCGGCCCGGGATACCACGGCGTGTGCTTCGAGGCGTCCACCACG
>CAZFNB010000367.1:0-3828 GCA_964520235.1 uncultured Bifidobacterium sp.
CCCCATGTCCCGAGCAGATAATCCTGTTCGAGAAATTTCATCAGGTCGGATTTTTCCTGCGCGGCAGGTTCAGCGGCGGTGGCGGGCAAGATTTGCAGGGCAAAAACTGCCGCCATCAGCGCGGACACAAGAATACGACGAATGTTCTGCTTCATAGTTTTCTCCGGTTGAACACATCACTACACGGGCATTGACACCAACGCCCAAATACCAGCCAAAGTTTGGCCAGCCGGTATTCCCCGGCTATTTAGCAGCAACCATGCCCTTGAGCAGCTTGCCGAGCGTCGAAAAATAGCTCTGGGTGATGTCAGCAGACAGAAACGCCAGATAGATATCGTTTGAGGGCAGGAAATTGTTCGAGGCGAAATAGAGATACTTCTCCGAGCCGCGATATTTCGATTTATGGAACGAGAGACCGTTGAAGTTGTAGATGTCGTTCCCGTATTTGACACTGAGTTTGAAAAAGAGCCGCGCCCCGATGTCGTCATTGAACTTTCCGCCCTCCAGTTTCACGAACGGGCAAAGGCACAAATTCATCACTTCACGACCTTCAGGTTTGAAGACATCCATCGCCGCCATGTGGACCGCCGTCGAAAGCCTGCCGTATTTTCCCTCATCGCAACGTGAGATGTTTGCCGAGTAGCCGACCACGTTTCCAGCGCGGTAAATTGGGTCGTAAAACACGAATCCAGCCACACGCCCGTCGCGATCGTACGCCACAAACTTTCTAACGTCCTCCTCCGGACCGAAGACCGGTCGCCGCGCGTAAATCCATATCTCACGGTCACTCACCTTCTTGCCGCCGATCCAGCGTGACGACACGGCGTCCAGTTGTTCCCGGCTGACAGATTCAATTTTCGATTCCTCACGGATGACGATGCCCTCGCGATTTGCCTCATTGCGGGCGCGCTTGATGAGATCGAGGTCCTTCCAGTTGCCCTTGGTATTGTAGGTCTGGATCGGTAATTCAACCTCATAGCCGAGGCAATTGACCTTGAAATCGAATTCGCGCAGCACCGCGGCACAATCCTCGGACACGCAGGCAAAGGCTGCGCGCGGGTGCTCGGAGAGAAAGTTCCGGATCAGTTTCCAATAATCCCCCGGCGCGCAAACAGGATTGCAGAAGACGATTTTGCGGGATCGGGGTGCAAAAACAGGATGCTGGACGGTGGTGAACGAAATGTATCCGCAATCGTCCACGAAGTATTCCATGCCCGACTGAAGCGTGGCATAGGAAAGCGCTTCGCCACCGAACCGTTTAAGAAACGGCGACAGCAGCGCCCACTTTTCCGGCGCTGAGAGATGCTTCGCTGCTTCGGCTTCGATTGTCCTGAATGCCATTTGAACGGCTTCCAGCGGACGCATCCGCCGGTTGAGCCTTGCCGAGATTCTGCAAAACCCACTCCGTCGTCAACGCAAAGACTTTGTCGCGATGGCGGTCCAGATGCCCCGCGTGACCGTTGCCCGCAATGATTTCGAGCCGCTTTTTGCAGGTCAAAGCCGCGTGCAACATCCGCGCAGTCTCGGTCGGGTCCAGTTTGTCTTCCTCGCCCCAGATGACGAGCGTGGGTGCATTGATCGAAGGAACACGCTTGATCGTGTCCACGAAGAACGCCTCTTCACCTCCGGGAAACGGGAACGCGCCGTAAACCTCCTGCGCCCGGGGGTCCGCCTGGATGCGCGCATCCACTTCGGGATCGGAGGCGAGATGAATGCCACCCGACAGTTTTGCAAGCGGCAGTAAAAGATCACGGCCCGTGAAAAGCTTTTTGATTTTGCCCGCCGTGACGAGCGACTTCATGAACAGGGTCAGTGGCAGTGGCAGCGAATTTCTCACTGTTCCGTCGAGGACAACCAGCGCTTTGAGCCGCGAATCCACAACCGCTGCTTCAAGAATCGCCGTGCCCCCGGACGAAAGGCCGAATGCCGCGATGCGGTTCGCATCAATCGCCGGATGCTTGACCAAAAAATCCATCGCGGCTTGGATGTCCGGCACCCATTCCGCCATCTTGACATTGAACCGGGCACCGCCGCTTTGACCATGACCGTGGAAATCGAATGCGAAGCTTGCCACACCGCTGGCGGCGAGTTGCTCTGCCAGATCAAAATAGTTTTCCTTGAACTCGCCCGCGCCGTGGCAAAGAAGCACGACAGGCGATGGTTGCTTTGCCTCCGGCAAAAAGAGGACGCCGGAAAGTTCCTGACCCAACGAGTGCAGGCGCACGGATTCACGAGAAGTGTTCATAGGCAGGACACAGCAAAGCTATGACGATGCCACCACGCGTCCGGTGCTCATTCAATGACTTGCAGCAACGGACTGCCCCTGTTCTGTCTCAACCCCGGTCAATCCGTGTCCCAAGTCACAACAAAGCGCGTCTCATCTTGCTGCGATTTTTTGTTGTAGTAAGCGCAACGCTGTTCAATCATGCCCGCACATCTTGGGTATGAGGGTGACTGGCCCGGAGTCTGCCCACCCAAACTCAATTGTCATCCGTGGAATACGACATGGCCGCACGCAGTCAGAGTCCGCCGCCACGCGACCGCGACGAGAATTTCAACCTCGCGCGTTCGCTGAAGGACTGCCTCACCTCGGGAGTGATCGTCATCAACCGCCGTGAGCAGATCGTTTCCTGCACGCCGGAAGCCGGGCATCTGCTTGATCTGCCCCCGGGTAAAACCGTTCACGCGCCTGCCTCAATCCTCCCCGCGCCGCTTCAGAACCTGGTTCGCGAGGTCATCGCCTCCCGCAAACCCGTCACTCGCGAACATCTTAATATCGTCATTGGCGGAAACAACACGCGCGCATTTCACGTCAGCCTGTCTCCCGTTCATTTACAATCCGATTCATTGGATGTTGTCGTCGTGCTCAACGACATCAGCAGTTTTGCGAGCCTCGAACAAAAAGTCGTCCGCCTCGACCGCCTTTCCACGCTCGGCACGCTTTCGGCAACGATGGCGCATGAGATCAAGAACGCACTCGTTGCGGTCAGAACCTTCGTGGATCTGTTGCTCGAGAAAAACAAGGATGCGGAATTGTCTGAAATCGTACAACGGGAGATGAAACGCACGGAAGCCATCGTTCAGCAGATGCTCAAGTTCGGAGGCCCGGCCCGGCCCAGCTTCTCCACCGTGAAACTTCATGACGTGCTCGAACAATCCCTCCGCATGGTGCAGCACAAGCTCGACGGCAAATTGATTTCACTCAACCGATCCTACAAGGCCACGCCCGATGCCATTCACGGGGACGACTATCAGCTCGAGCAGGCGTTTGTGAACCTCTTCCTCAACGCAGCGGAAGCCACCGGCGCCAACGGTTCGCTCACCGTTGCCACGGAATTCATCAGCGCGCCGGCAAAACATCCGCCGCACGTACGAGTGACCGTGGCCGACACGGGAGTGGGCATCACCCCGGAGAATTTACAGAAATTGTTCGAGCCGTTCTTCACCACCAAGCACCACGGCACAGGCCTCGGCCTTCCCATCACTCAACGCATCATCGAAGAACATCGCGGCGAGATCACCGTCGAAAGCCACCCCGACAAGGGGACGACATTCTTCATCAAAATTCCCGTGTCGCGTCACGCCTGAAGGCATGAGCCGCAGTTTCACCGTCGCCGTCCTGAGCGACATCCACTATGCCGGCAAAACAGAAATCACTGCCGGTGACGACTACGAGACCCGCGTCATCGAGAATCCGTTCCTGCGTGTCGCATTGCGCATGTATCGCGACATCGTCTGGTTGCGACACCCGCTTCGCCATAACGACAAACTCGATCGCTTCATCGCTGAATGTCCGCCTGTGGACTGTGTCGTGGCCAACGGTGATTA
>CAZFNB010000368.1:0-3828 GCA_964520235.1 uncultured Bifidobacterium sp.
GCTTCGATAAGTGTAACCGGAATCGCCCGTTCTACCGTTGGCAAAAAGCGGCCAGCGAAAGCGCAGGCGCACTTCGTGGAGGTTGTCTCGAAGGCGTTGAGCGTAAATTGAATTCGTGTCCATCTGCGCGGCAGAAGGAACAGGTGTCACTTCGATTATCATGCGATACGCAAACGCGAGACTTTGCACGCTGGAATTCGTCTGGGGAAATTGCTCGGTTGCCGCGCCGGTCATGCTGCGAACATAGGCCATGACATAGTTGCTTTGAACGGTCGCTTCCCTTCCGGTGAATTCCCTGCTGCCCACGGTGTATTTCGGCATTCCAAGCAATCCCACAATCGTGGCCCCATTGGTGATAGGCCAATAGGGCGTAGGCGTGACTGAAGTGACAACCGAATTGGTGAAATAATACTCATCCTTGCCGCTTGATCCTGCACCGGTCAAAGGCGCCCACGGAGTGACCGTGGTATCATACCTGCGCCAATCAATCGTGATCGCATAGACGTGATTCGTCAGATCGTCCAGACCGCGCGCGCCGTTGCGGATGGCGTCCATGAAAAAATTGGCCTCGTTGTTGATGATGGTGTCCTCGCGGTTCTCCTTCTGGACGTTCAATCCCGTGGGCAGCACACCGATGATGGCTACAAGCGCAAAGCCGATGATGGCCACGCTGATGGCGATCTCCACCAGTGTAAAGGCGGTGATGGAGCGCTGATCTCCGATCCGGCGTGAACCAGTTCCAACATGGGCACAAGCCGGGCCGGAGACCGGCGCTCCTGTTGCGGCGGATGATTTCCCGGGTTGAAGCGGGCTGAAGCCCCTGCTCCGTTGTGTTCGCGTAAGCTTCATTTGAACTCCTGTCGCTCGATGCGCGGACGGCCCGTGAGCCAGTCAATGTGAACGAGCATGAAGGCGTTGGTGCTGCTGCCCTGCGGGGATTCGCTCAACGTAGGCGCGGCTGCGCGTGCGACCTTGTTCGCGTCCCGCGCATAACCCACGCTGCCGCGCGCGATGGGGATGTATTCGTCCTCGCCGGATTCCAACTGGCCAAGGTGATTGAAGGCGAGATACGGCAGCCAGATGCCGGTCACCGGCGCGAGTTCCGATGGAAACGGAATGTTGTTGGTGACTTCGAAGCCCCTAACATTGAACACCCGATCAGGTGTTATCGCCGACGGAGGCACGGAATTCGGCGGGTCATAGATTGGCGTCGAATTATTGCGAAGATTGAAGAACTTGAAGTTTGCAATGAACGCACCTTCCGGCAGCGAGCGCCACGAGGTCAGATAGCGCACGGTGGATTGACCGGGTTGATCTCCAATGCTTCGCAGCGTGACGAACGCATAAGATGCGAGTTGCTTGTCGAACAGGTTCGTGCCCTTGGTTTTTTCCGACGCAGGCAGCGCCGCAAACCCGGGATCTGTCCAGAAATTCTGCGGACAGAAAACCATATAGACCGTGGTGCGCTGGCTGATGGCGAGTTGCCGGGCGCGGGCGACGTCATCCAGCAACTGACGCGTGGTGGCGAGCGTGGCGTCCGCCCCGCGCAACCCCTTCACCGTGGGCACGGCAATGGCCGTGAGGATGCCGACGATGGCAATGACCATCAGCATTTCGACGAGCGTGAAGGCGGACTGACGGACGGGGGCTTTCATGGGAACTACTTACTCCTGCCAGCCAAGGATGTTGTCTTTGTTAACATCATACGTTGCACTTCCGTAAGGTGGCCGTTGAGGTGCAGGTCTTGGATTGGTAGTTACCTTCCCGTCAGGGCCAAACGACCAGATTAAATATGTACCAGGGTATTCAAAGTTGTCCGAAGCGCCTCCTGTCACGGGATTGGAAAGCGCCTTTAATCCAGTCTGCCCCGTGTTTTGCGAAACATTCTGCCGCGAATAAAATGCATCCCGGCAGCGCTCATCGAAACTGGTGTCAATGCTGATGATATACGGCTTTCCAAACGGGTCTCGGTATTCTCCGTCAGGGCCGACGCCGGCTGACGTATTATCGTTTCCTTTCTTAGCATTGAGGAACACGACTTTTTGCATGTTCAACACGTTGTCTTTGTTGGGTGTTGGCTGACCATTTCCGTATGAAACTTCGTTCATCAAAATTGCTATCACAGCGGCATTGGTTTGAATAGCTGTGACCGATGGAAGCCCACCGAAATCCGCCCCACCGCCGAACGTAGTATCAGTTGTACCAGAAACAATGCTTGGAGGTATTGGAAAACGGCCGTTGTAAGTGGACTCATACGCTTTGATCGCGGCGCCAATCTGCACCATGTCTGACTTGGCTTGCTGCACCTTGGCCTTCGTCTTCATCACGCCAATGGCAGGCAACAACATCGCCGCCAAGATGGCGATGATGGCGATGACGACGAGCAGTTCGATGAGCGTGAATCCCGCGCCTGCACGGCGGGAATTTTTTTGCGTTGCGTTCATAAAGGGTGTGTTGAAGGCGCGGGCCTCGCAAACGGTGGGATCGGTGATGATCTGCACCGGCCAGTGGGCGCGCTGGTTGCGCGGGCGCGAAACCTTGGCGCCGGCAAACACGGGTGGAAACCAGACCGAGTCCTTCCACGAAACGGAAAGCTGGTTCTGCCAGTTGGATTTGTTCGTTTTTTTGGCTTTCATGGCTGGTCAATAAACGATTTGTTCCCTGCTGCTCCAGTTGCTGATGCGGTTCGTCTTGCCACTGATGTAAATGTCCACCCAGAGGTCGAAACCGCCGGGGTTGTTCGTGGGATTAGATGAATTGTAGCGCCAGGGATTGAGTTCGGGAACACCCGCGACGCCGTTGCCAAGCTTGGCGGGCCATTGCACCGAGCAGGAAAGCACGCGGACGTTGTTGACATTGCTGCCGAACTGCGTGGGCTTGATTTCGCTGATGAACTTCTGGGCCACGGTCACATCGTCCCCACCACCACGGGTGCAGTTCACAAAACCACCACGCGGGAAATAGTTCGCAGCCACCGCAGTGCTTCCATCTTTCGACTCAAAAGTGCCGCCCTTGTCCACCACTCCCAACAATTCGAAGTAGAGAGGGTTTTTGGCGTAGTCGCTCGGATTATCCGGCGGATAGTGATTGTATTTCGCCTTGTAGGATTCAATGGCCGCGACGATCTGATTCAATTCCGTTCTGGCCTTGCTGCGGGTGGCGTTGTTGCGGATGGCGGCGCCGGCCGGAAAAAGCAGCGCGGCCAGCACGGCGATGATGGCGATGACCACCAACAGTTCCATGAGCGTGAACGCTTGCTGATGCCGGGATTGAGATGTGTGTTTGGTTTTCATCGTTCTGGCCGGGTCAGCGTTCGCGGATTTCCTGTTCCATGCGCTCGCTCAACCATTGTTTGATCATGCTCTGGTAATTCAAAAACCGGGACCGCGCGAGCCGCTTGATGCGCGCAAGCATCCGCGGATCCATGCGCAGCGTGATGGTGACGGACTCGGACACCTCGGCGCCGCCCGCCACCGCCGACTCCATGAGCCGCAAGTCGGGCCGGTTCTCCATCCAGAAGTCGGCCTCGGCCTTCTCGCTGTCGAAGATCGGCACGTCTTCCCAACTGGCGATGCTGCGCATGTTCAAATTGGCACCGGCTCGATTTCATTTCTGCCCGCGGCTATTGCGATAATGTCTGCTCCATCTTTCGCTGATAAAAAAACCGCTCCTCGGGCTGGAAACCGCGCGCGTGAATCACGCGGATCAGTTTTCCATTCGTCCGATACACGCTGAAGATTCCGTCGCCGTTCGCAGACATGCCCAGGTTGAAAAACCGGGCCTGAACCGAGAACCGGGGCGAGTCCGGCAACAGCCGTATCGCAAACG
>CAZFNB010000369.1:0-3815 GCA_964520235.1 uncultured Bifidobacterium sp.
ACCGGCGATTGGGATGATGAATTGCTCCGGCTTTTTGAAATACCGCGCCCGATTTTGCCCGGGATAAGCGCATCGAGCGAGGTGGTTGGAGAATGTCGTTTGTTTGGCGGGGCGATTCCTGTTGCAGGCATCGCGGGCGATCAACAGGCGGCTTTGTTTGGCCAGGCCTGCACGCAACCGGGCATGGTGAAAAACACCTACGGCACCGGCTGTTTCATGCTCATGCACACGGGCACAAAACCGGTTGCATCCAGGAACAATCTTCTCACCACCATCGCCTGGAAATGCGATGGCAAAACGGAATACGCGCTTGAAGGCAGCATTTTCATCGCGGGTGCCGTCGTGCAGTGGCTTCGTGATGCACTCGGCATCATCAAATCGTCCGGCGAAATCGAATCACTCGCATCACAGGTGGCAGACAACGGCGGAGTATATCTTGTGCCTGCGTTTGCGGGACTCGGTGCGCCGCATTGGGATCAATTTGCCCGCGGCCTGATGATCGGTCTTACGCGCGGAAGCACACGTGCCCACATTGCGCGCGCCGCGCTTGAGGGCATCGCCCACCAGGTCGGCGACGTGCTGCGCGCGATGGAAAAGGACTCGAACATCCGGCTCAAGGAACTCCGCGTGGACGGCGGCGCGTGTGTCAACAACCTGCTCATGCAGTTCCAATCCGATGTGCTGGGCGTGCCCGTTGTGCGTCCGCGCGTGACTGAAACCACCGCGCTTGGAGCCGCGTATCTCGCCGGCCTGGCGGTGGGTTATTGGAAAAGTCCGCGTGATATTGCCAAACGCTGGCAGGAGGAAAGACGATTTGTTCCAAAGATGAAAGCGACGGCGCGCGAAAAATTGATCACCGACTGGCGCCGCGCACTCTCTCGCTCGAAACGATGGGAGATTGATTGACGCGCCGATGAAGCGCCACCCCAAAAAACAAATGTCATCCGCGGCTGCGATTGAGCCGGCGCCGATATCTCCACCTCAAATACATCGCTGCGGTTGGTGGCGGCATGCAATCATCGTCGTGGCGTTGTTGGTTGCGAACCTGTGCCTGTATCGGGGCGCGCTCGAATTGGATTTTCTCAACGTGGACGATCCGGATTATGTGCTGAACAATCCCTATATCGAGAGCTTTAGCACGACAAACCTCAAACACATCTTTACCCAGCCGCATACCGCTAATTATGCACCGGCAAACCTTCTCAGCTACTCGCTCGATGTTGCGCTGGCAGGCGGGAAAAAATCCGCCTTTGCGATTCATCTGTCGAATGTCCTCTGGCACGGTGTCGCTGCGTGCGCGGTTTATTTTCTCACGTATGTCATCCGCAGGGAGATCGTCGCGGCAGGCGTCGCAGCGACGTTGTTTCTCCTTCACCCGGCGCACGTAGAAGTTGTCGCGTGGATTTCAAGCCGCAAGGATCTCGTCGCAACGGCTTTTGCAGCACCGGCAATGGCGTTTTACATTCTCCACCGGCAACGATCCAAACGGCGCTCGTGGTGGTATGCAGCCAGCTGGCTTTGCTTTCTGATCGCAAGCGCAGCGAAACAATCCGTCATACTTCTGCCGTGTGTGATGCTCGTGTGGGATTTTCTCGTTGAGAAACGTCGTGACTGGCGGATGGTCGCGGACAAGGTTCCGTTCGGTCTGGTCACAATTTTCTTCGGCTGGATGACCTGGCACGCGCAACCAAGCACCAACATGTCGCCGCATGTGTTCGTGCTCGCAGGTACGGAGCTTGCCAACCTCTGGCTGCTCACGGGCCTTGGCGATTACGTTTTGTATCGTGGCGCTCCAAATCCTGCTGCCTGGAGCTTGTTGGCGCGTGTGCTGATCATCGTCTCTGCCGCGATTATCTGGGCTCTGCCGTGGCTGTTTGTCCGCGTCCGGCAACCTGTCCGCGCCGCGCTTTGCTACTGGATATTGCTGCAAATGATTCCCCCGATGGTCCTGAGTTTTCTTGTGCCGATCACGGATCGTTATCTGTTTCTGCCTTCGGTGGGTGTTTGCATTTTGCTCGCATTCGTTGCAAGCGATTTGGCGCGACACTGGCCAAGGTTCAGACAGGTTTTTTGGATTCTACCCGTCTGCCTCGGTGTTGTCTGGTGTGTGAAGACATGGAACTACATGAACGAATGGCGCGACCCGCGTTCCGTCTGGTATGGCGCGCATTTCAAAACGAAGAATCCAGAGGTCGCACAGTTCCTTGGCGAGATTTATCACAACGCAGGCGATCGCATGAGGGATTTCGCCAAATCCGGCGCGGCGTTGAACGTGACGAACGAACTCAAACTCGCACAAGCCGTGCTCAATGACCCGGCGGTTGTCGCGCAATTACAGTCCGAATGGCTTGGCAGCGTTTCAACACGCACCAACTCGACTTCGTATCGGGACCGGCTTTGGAAATCCGCGTGGGAACAATATCAATCGGCGCTGGCAAATCGTGGTCTTGTGAGCACGCCGAACCTGTTTCTCTGTCGGGGCAGGCTGCTTGTGAATCAGGGCAGTTTCGCGGCGGCCATTCCTGAATTCGAGAATGCGCTGCGGTTCGCACAGGCAAGCAACTACCAGGCGGTGCGACAGGGCACGGCCACGCACGCATTGTTCGCCATTGGCGTCGCGCATTGGAACCTGCGCAACTACAAGTCCGCCCAGGAGTGGTTGCTCAAGGCGCAGGATTTGCAAAACAAATCCGGCCAGGCCTGGATTCCCGATCTGGACAAGCAGGTTGAGCGAATCAAACCCCTGGCAGCCGGTGAACCGTGAATTTTTGCGCTTGCCGCGCGCCTGCCGCAGGCGGAACGTCGCACCATGAAAATCTCCGTGGTCGGCGTCGGCAGGGTCGGCTCGACACTCGCCTTCGCTCTCTCTCAAAGAAACTTCGTGCATGAAATGGTGCTCGTGGGCAGGCGGCGTGAAGACACAATGGGCGACGCGCTGGACATCGCTCACGCTCAATCGTTCGTCGAAGTGCCCACGCGCGTTGTCGCCGGCACGATTGCAGATACGGAAAACTCCGACATCATCGTTGTTTGCGCCTCGATTTCAACGCCACCTGACATGGCGGATCGTGCCGCACTCGGGCCGGGCAACGTGAAACTCATGCGCGAATTGCTGCCACCGCTGGCGAAGCGGTCTCCGCGCGCCATTCTGGTCATGGTGTCGAATCCTGTGGACACCCTGACGTATTACGCCATTCAACTCACAGGATTCCCGGCGGAGCGGGTGCTGGGCAGCGGGACGTTGATTGACTCGGCACGGCTGCGTCACGAACTCTCGCTCGAAGTGGGCATTCACAGCGCGGATTTGCGCGCCTACATCCTCGGTGAACATGGCGGCTCGCAATTCGCAGCGATGAGTTGCGCCACGGCAGGAGGCGAGGCGATTGATGACACGCCCGGGCGACAGGAATTGATCAAGCACGTCGTCGGAGCGGGGATCGAAATCTTTAATCATAAAGGCCACACAAATTATGGCATCGCTCTCGCCGCGACTGCGATTGTTGAAGCCATCGCACTGGACACCAGGCACACCATGCCTGTGAGTGTGGCAGTGGACGGATTTCTTGGTGTCGAAGATGTCTGTTTGAGTTTGCCCGTCGTGGTGGGACGGGGCGGGGTCGAGAGAATTCTTCATCCCCGGCTGAACGAATCAGAGGCGGGCGCTTTTCGCGCCAGCGCCGCCGCAGTGAGGCGACAGATCGAAACGGCGCGGGCAGGTCAAGCTGGATGAATGAGAAAGCTGGCCCGGATTCAGCGGTTGATTAAACTCATCAAGTGAAACCGATTTCCGACTGCCGGCTTTATGCGTTTGTGGA
>CAZFNB010000370.1:0-3812 GCA_964520235.1 uncultured Bifidobacterium sp.
ACTTACAGCAACAATCCACAGGCCTACATAGATGAGCAGCTCAACATGCAGGGTGTTCCTGAAACGATGGACATCTACACCGTTGAAACCGTCAATTCGGTCGTTTCTGATCCGACGACGAACTGGACTTCCATCACGATGACCGGAACGCTCGCCAACGTGAACTTTTATCTTTTCGGCACAGCACCTGGCGATGTTTACTTGGACGACTTTGAACTGCGCCCGTTCATCTACACGAACTTCATGGTGACAAATCTGGTGAGCGGGACAAATCAAGTCGTGACCAACAAGGTGTTCTCACACATCGAATCCACGAACATGTTGTTCAATGCTGGATTTGAAAGTGGCGTGCTCAGTCCATGGACTTCCACCGGCGGTGCGGCCGGTTCGGTGGTTGAAGCGGGCGCCGGCAGGAACGGCGGAGCGGCATTGCATTTCTGGTCAGCGACTGAAGGTAGCACTCCCAGCTCAAATTTCGTCCGGCAGGTCATCAACACAACCGGCTTTGCCACCACCAACCCGTGTGTTTTCACCTATTGGTATCTGCCATCCGCAAACTCCAGCAAATTGCGTGTCCAATTGGGGAGCGGCATCAACAGCACCCCAGGCGGAATTCCGGCGACGCCGACGTGGACTTATGTCAGAGCCACCGGCAAGGCGAACGCCACTGCGCGCATATACTTTTTCCTTTCTGGCGCGGGCGCTTGTTATCTCGACGACATCCAACTTGTTTGGGGAACGAACGCCGCCACAGGTGCGAACCTGATTTTAAACGGGAATTTTGAAACCGGCACGACCAACGGCTGGGCTTTTGCCGCGCGTTACATCACCAACACCGCCATCAACTCCACCATCGCACACGGCGGGGCAAAATCCCTGCAACTCGTGGGCACGTCCGGCGGCAGCGCCGCCACCGGACAGTCCATGTATCAAAACGTCGTCGTGACCAATGGCGGCACCTACACGGTCAGTTTCTGGTATCTCTCCTCGACGCCGGGCGTGACTTTGACTGCACAACTTGACGGCGGCGATCTCAAGGCGATTCCCGACACGGACATCGGGGGAAATTACCGTCGGCTTCTCGCCGGCAATGCGACCTTGGCAGACTACCGTGCTTGGTTTTGCACGCACGCAGTCACAGCCAAACGCCAGCTTCTGGAAGTATTGTCACAGTTCTGGGAAAATCATTTTGTCACCCAACATACCAAGAGCCGCGATTACATAGACAACTTTGGCTATACATCCACTGACGCTGGCATTCTGGCCACGGACTGGGAGTGGCGGGAGATGAACAAGTGGCGCAACGCCATGCTCAACCCGAACTGCACGTTCTACGACCTGTTGAAGATCAGCGCGGAAAGCCCGGCCATGATCGTCTATCTCGATACGGTCAACAGCAAAGGAAACGACAAAAATGTGGCGAACGAGAATTACGCGCGCGAATTGCTCGAGCTGTTCACGTTCGGTGTGGACAATGGCTATGATCAGAATGACATCGTCCAGATGTCGCGCTGCTGGACCGGCTGGTCGGTGGACCTTGTGGACACCGCGAACGCGAACAACCCATTCGCCGCGCCCTCGGTGACACTTTATCCCGGCTCAAATGCCACCACCAAAGCCGCCACCATCGGGACATGGGCGATGAATTTCAAATCCGCCAGCTATGGAACGAATCGCGCGCCAATATTCCCCGGTAAAACCGTTCCGGCGCGGTTCGGCCCTCCGTGGGCTGGCGCAAATTACCAGCTCTCGTTTCCTGCGCGCTCCGGCACGAACGGCATTTTGGACGGTTACGATGTCATCGCGCACCTCGCGAACCAGCCGTTCACACAGGAATACATCAGCGTGAAACTTTGCCGGCTGTTCGTGCATGATGAATTTCCGAACCCCACCACCATCACCGATCTGCCGGAGTATTCATTCTACGACTACACAAATCCCGACCGTTCGGCGGAAGCTGAACTCGTCCACCAATGCATGCTGGCCTGGGAAAACAGCAATCCGAAAGGCAACATACGCGCGGTGCTCAACGTGATCTTCAACTCCGACCTGTTCCGCAGCCACACAGGCAACGCGCAAAAAATCAAAACGCCGTTTGAATTTGTGGCCAGCAGTCTCCGCGCGCTGCGCGCAGCCACCAACGGCGGGCCAAATCTCACGGCTGTCACGGACGGATACTCATTCGCCACGCCACTCAGCCGCATGGGAGGCATGGGATTGTTCGATCGTGACGCGCCGGATGGCTATCCCGAAACCGGACCCAACTGGATCAGCGCAGGCACGCTCGTGGAGCGCATCCGTTACATTCAAGCCTACCTTACAGCGGGCACGGGCGATGACGCGGGCAACCATGTGTGTGACCCGGTCGGATTGCTCAAATCCAGAATCACCTCAGCCCAGCAACAGCAGGATGCGGCTGTCGTCACCGATTTCTTCCTGGATCTGCTTTATCCCGGCGAGGGTGCGGCCAATCTTTCGTTGATGCGCGAGGCAGGCATCAACTTCCTCAACACTGCGGACGACGGCGTTTCATCGTCACCGTTTGTGCAACAGACATTGAACTACGAAACTCGCGTGCGCGGGCTGGTCTCAATGCTGATGACCTTGCAACGTTTCCAGGAACAATAGCCATGAACAATTTCAACATCATCACACGCCGCCGCTTCCTCAACCTCTCGATGAAGGCCGGTGTCGCTGCCGCGCTCTCATCGTTGGTGGACATTCCCTTCGTGATGAAACGGGCGCTGGCGGAAGGCAGCATCGGGTTGAACGGAAAGAAAGTCCTTTTCATCTGGCTGCGTTTCGGCAACGACGGTCTCAACAACATCATCCCCATCGAGGACCCGCAATACCTGACCATCCGCCCAAACATAGGCTTGAGAAAGGACGACATCGCGACAAATGTTCAAAACCCGAACTACAACCCGAATCTGTACACTCAAACCGGGTCGTGCTACGATTTCACCCAGTACTCGGACGTGCTGTCCACCGCCCGCAAATCTTCTGACGCCGTTTACAGTTACGATCGGGCAATCCCGACGGGCAACGGCTTTGCGGCACTTCACCCGGCGCTTAAATTTCTCGCACCGGTCTATAACGCCGGCGACCTTGCACTGCTTCATCGCGTCGCCTACCCCAAACAATCGCGTTCGCATTTCGATTCACAAAATTATTGGGAGAACGGCAATCCGAACAACAACCTTTCCAAGGATGGCATTTTCTACCGCACAATCATCGAGTCGGGTCTCGCCAACACTGCACCCCTGACCGGCGTATCCGTGCAATCCGCCCTGCCGCTCATCCTTCGCGGATCGAAGGCCGCCATGACCAACCTCACTTCACCTACGCGATATGATCTGCTGGGCATTCCCAGCGGCACCGGCGACAACAAGGCATTCAACGCCATCGCAAACGCAAACCATTTTCCGTTCTCCAGCAAGCTCAACCGGGAGATGCTTGACCTGCAATACGAGAACATGACGAACACGCTTCGTATTTTCGGAAACATTGATTTCACCGAAACGGGAAACACGTTCCGGGATGATGCCATCACCGACTCCGACTTGGACTGGTACAACGCAAATGGAAGCAAAGGCTACTACCTGTTCCCTACAGCCGATAACAAGAACGGCGGCTACGCGCGACCGGGCGGAACCAACAACGCAGCCAAGCGTGTTGTTCCCCTAAACCAGCAGTCAACGTTCTTCACCAACCTCAAAGCCGCGGCAACGATTCTCAACAAGACCGACGCCATCATTGCAGGCACGGAACTCGGCGGTTTTTATACTCACGGGTCACAGGGCAGCGCCACC
>CAZFNB010000371.1:0-3811 GCA_964520235.1 uncultured Bifidobacterium sp.
CCATTCCACAACGCGACGGATTTCTCCGGTGGTGGCCGCATCGAGATCGCCGACGGATTCCTCATCAATCGCACCGTCTCCGGCTTCTTCATCAACCGGCTTGAAATCCTCATGCAACTGCCACGTCACGAGCGGCGGGGACTTCGTGTTGCCGGCACTCCGCGCGAACCACAACGCCAGCCAGTCTGCATGACTTCGCGCGCCGGCGATGGCCTGTGCCGTCACGACATCCGCGTTTTGCCAGCGTGTTTTCCATGCTTTTTCGGAAATGCCCGCCGTCAGGAGCAATGTGTCCCGCGCGCGCGTCATCGCCACGTAAAGCAGCCGCAACTCCTCGCCGCGCAATTCACGTTTCTGCCGCTGCCGCGCCAGCCAGTGTGGCAGACTTGGGAAGCGCGCCGCCGCTTCCGGCGGCTGAATTTGCGGGCACAGCCCGTATGTCTCGTCCAGAATGATGTCCGCGGACAAATCCCGTTCGTTGAAAAGCCCGCCGAGATTCGCCAGCGCCACCACCGGAAACTCCAGCCCCTTGCTCTGATGAACGCTCATCAACCGGACTGCGTTGCGGTTCGTGGTGGCCGCGGCTTCCGGCTCGACCTCCGCATCCCTCTGGGCTTCGATGAAACGCAAAAAACGGAACAGGCCCTGCCGCTGGAATTGATCGAACTGCTGCGCGAGACCAAGCAATTTCTCGACGTTCGCCCGCCTTTGCGCGCCGCGATCCTGCGCGACCAGCCAGTCCGCGTAATGCGTCTCCGCGAGCACCGCGTCCAGACATCGCGACAACGATTCCTGCCGTGCCAGCCGCCGCCAACGGTGAAACCGTTCGAGAAACAATCCGACATCCGCCGTGAGTTTTCCACAGAGCTTGTCACCCGGCTCGCGACACCGGATCAACGCGCCCCAGAATCGTCCTTTTGCGAGCAACCTTGCCAGCGCCAGATCATCCAACGACAATCCGACCAGCGGTGAACGCAGCACCGCCAGCAGCGGCACGTCCTGCAACGGATTGTCGAGCACCTGCAACAGGCTCAACAAATCCGTCACCTCCGTGCTGTCGAAAAAACCGCCGCGCTCGACGACGAGCGGAATCCCGAGCTGAGCGAACTGCTTGGCAAATCCTTCCGCGCGATTGGATGGCGAGCGCAGCAGCACCGCCATGTCGCTCCAGTCCGCCGCGCGGAACGTTTTGAGTTTCTCGTCCCGGATTTTGTGACCCGTGGCGCGAAGCTCGCGCAGTTGCAATCCTACCAGTCGCGCCTCTATCTCCGAGTCGGCCAGCCCGGCAAGTGTTTCGTCCGCCGCATCATCCCCCTCCGCCGCACCGTTCTTGAGCCGAAGATGGAAATGCACGCGAGGCGCGGGGTCTTCCTCCGCGCTCAACACTTTGCGCTCTTTCGCGGCGCCGAATTGCAGCCGCGCCGCATCGTCATACGTCACGCCGCCGACTTCGGCGCGCATCAACAGTTCGAACACGGAGTTGACGAATCCCAGGATGCCCTCCCGGCTGCGGAAATTTTCCGCGAGCGGAATGTTCGTGCCTTTGGTTTGCCAGTCCCCGGCGTATTGCTGGAAAATTTTCGGGTCGGCCAGCCGGAAACGATAGATGCTTTGCTTCACGTCGCCCACGAGGAAACGGTTCGATTCCGCGCCGTCACGGCTCAACGCGGTGATGATGCAATCCTGCGCCGCGTTGATGTCCTGATACTCGTCCACGAAAACAAAACGCAATCGCCCGCGCCAGTGCCGTGCGATGTCCGTCGGGCCGCCCGCCTTGAAATCCCGGAGCAATCGCAATGCGAACTGTTCGAGGTCATGGAAATCGAGGCCGCCCAGTTCCCTTTTCGCTTCTGCGAAACGGGAGGAAAATTCCTGCGCCAGTCCCAAAAGCGCTTTCATCGGCTCGCGGGCGCATTGCCAGTCCGTGGTGAGCGGGTCCTTGCCGTTGTCCGGCATGAATGAGGCGAGCAGTTCCGCTTCGGCGAAAAACGTTTTCAACGGCTTTTCGAGCACGACTTTTTTTCCTTTGGGCCAGGTGCCGCCGGCGGTTTTGATCCGCACCAACGCATCGCCGGTTTCCTTCGCGTTGATGAATGTGACGCCGCCAAGAATCGCCCGGCACTCGGCGGCCTTCACGTTCTCCGCCGACAACGATTCCAGCCCGGGCAGCCAGCGCTCGCGCCAGTCTCTCGCTCCGGCGATGAACCACTCCCGCCATTGCGCCGGTTCGGAATCATTCCACGCGGCGGATTGCTTTTGGAACCAGCCGTCCGGGTCGGGCCGTGCCTGCGTGTAATGATGCAGTTTCAGCACAAGCCTGCGGATGTCGTCGTCGCGTCCGTTCCCGTGTAGCTCGATGAGTTGGCGGACGCTGCCGGAAAATGTCTCCCGGCTGTTGTAGTGACGCTCAAACAGCGCATCCAGTGTTTCAGCTGCAAGAATCCTTGCCTGTCCGTCGTCCATCACCGACACCATCGGATCAAGGCCAAGCTCGTGAAAATGTTGGCGCACAAGTTGAAAACAAAACCCGTGCAATGTGCCGATGTGCGCCCGGTCAAACAGCGCCAGTTGCTCGGCCCACCGCGGATCGCTCGTGGTCGCAGCGCGCTCCTCCAATTCCCGCCGCAAACGCTCGCGCATCTCCGCCGCCGCCGCCTCGGTGAACGTGACCACGAGAAGTTCGTCCAGCGACGCGCCGTCATCGAGGCAGCGCAGGCAACGCTCGACGAGCGTGCGCGTCTTGCCCGTGCCGGCGCCCGCCATGACGAGCACATCGCCTCGAGCGGTCAAGGCCTGTTGTTGGGATGAAGTCAACGGCATGGTTTAGCGGGACGGCTCACGTCGCCCCGTCCTCCTGTTTGTCCGGCTTGCTGAGGACACGGTAGCGATGTGTCCACGGATCAATCCGGCACACGGCCCGGTACGCGCAATAATCACACGCGGAAGCGTTGCCCTTGCGATATGGATCCACCGCCGTTTCACCGGCAAAAATCCTCCGGCCCATGTCCGTCAACTGCGCCTCCACGTTGTCGAGCAATGTCGTGAACGCCGCGTGATCCATCGCCTCCGCGCTGCCGCCATGCAGGCTGCCGTCCTTGTTCCGCCGGTATTTGAACTGGTCGCCATTCTTGTCCGGGCGGCTGTCCAGTTTCTCCAGCATGGCTGCGTCGAAACGTCCGGTATGTTGATAGGCCAGCTTTCGATCCACCGTTGCGGCCATTGTACGATTCTCGGCGCTCTCGCGACTGCCGCGCAAGTTGACGTAGAAAACTCCGGCGGGAATCAGCCGCGAGACACCGAACAGTTTCTTTGGCTCGCGCCAGTGACGCAGCACGCTGAGGTAGGCGGGCAGTTGCATCTGCACACCGTGCTGCAGGAGCGTGGCGTCGAGTTTCTTTGCGCTCGATTTGTAATCCATCACCACGCACAGCGCGGAGTCAGCGCCCGGCTCGTGCCACAAATCCACGCGGTCAATCCGGCCCTGCAAAACGAGCTTGTGTGTCGCGTCGAGGGCGATTTCCCAACCGGGGAACTCATCTTTCGAGCCGCCGAATCCAAGCTCCACTGCCGCCGGATCGAACTCATACTGCCCGCGCATCCAGCCGATGAGCACCTCGATGAAATCCTGAAGCGCCGCTGTCAGCACGCGCGCCTCGAAGCGCGCCTGCTCCGAGTCGTCCAGCAATCCACCGCGATGCGTCGGCGTGAGCGCATCCGAAATTTTTTGGATTCGTTCCCGCGCCTGCTCCGGCGTGATGTCTCGCCAGCGCTTTCCGTCCTGCTTCAACCCGTCGTGAAACAATTCGAGAAT
>CAZFNB010000372.1:0-3810 GCA_964520235.1 uncultured Bifidobacterium sp.
CCCGCCTGACCGGGATGATGGCTGGCGTGCTCATCGGGCGTCTGCGCGCGCAGCCCCGACGCCCAGAGGAAACCGACCAGCAGGCAGAGAACTCCCCGTAAAGCGACGCTGATGCGCCCGAAAGGAGGTATGGTTTCGGCGGCGTCCATACTCAACTCACTTCCAATACTCGATTCATCGTGCCGAATGTGTTGGCGCAGCATTTGGGGCAGCCGCGATATTCGTGCTCGCAGCCCGGTTCGCAGCACCATTGCCCATCTACGACGAACTTGAATTCGTGACGGCCATGTGGAAGTGGCAGCGAAGTTCGCCACTGCCCGTCCGGTTGTCGCTTCAGCGGCGTTGCGGTGGGACGCCAATCGTTGAACGTGCCCGCCACGAACACAGCTTGCGCCTTGGGTGCGTGGCAGGAGAATTCTACTGGTATTGAAATGGTCTTTTTCATGGTTTGCCTCCGGGTGTTTTGCCTGTTCACATATCCTTCATGCCGCCAGCCATCGGAGCAGCAGAAGCGGGTGGGGCGAAACCGGTGAGGATTTTGCGTTGCTCGTCGGTGAGTAATTGACTCGCGTCGCCGACAGCGCGGATGAAAGCGAGGCGTTCATCGCCGTTGAGCTTTCCAATTTCAGTGAGCTTCGTTTGGATCTTCGCGGCGTCCGGCTGATCGGCAGCGGTGAGCATCCACAACTCCTGCTCGGCTTGTTCAATCGTTCGATCCGCAGTGCTTTTCGCGAGCAACGCCTGCTCCTTTGCTTTATTGAGCATGGCTTGCTGCTCGGTGGTGAGCGCGATGTGTTGCGGGTGATCAAGGAAGAAGCCCGTCGCGCCAATATGATAAAGATGCGATGCGCCTGGGAAGCCGGGCAGCGCGGATTGCGTCATGGAGCCGGAGCCTCCACCCATGCCCATCATGTCCATGTCCATCATCCCCATCATGCCCATCTTCCCGCCGCCACTCATCTTGGCCATGCCAGCCGCTGGTGGGGTTGCGGGCATTGCGCCCATCTTCATCATGTCCATGTCCATTCCCATTCCACCGGCGCCAGGCATCGGTGCGCCGCCGCTCATGGACATCATTTTGTCCATCATCCCCATCATCTTATCCATCATGCCCATCATGGGCATCGCCCCGCCCGCAGGAGCGGCAGAACCGCTCATTCCCGCCATCGCTGGTGCCGGGGTTGCGCCTGCGCTCATGCCTGGCATAGCGCCGCCGGGTTTCATTTTTCCCATCCCCATCGCGGGAGTTGCGGCGGGAGCCGCGCCCGGCATTCCCGGCATGGCCGCAGCCATCGGCGGCGCAATTCTCGCAAGCGCGGCTTCAAGTTGAGCGACCTTTGCCTGCAACTGCGAAAGTTGCTGCACTAGCGCAGGATCGCCTTTGGCCGCGTCGGGCGGCATGGCACCAGCCGCGACGTGTGCCGCGTGCGCTGGGTCGGCAGGTTGTGGAGCTGCGAATGATTGCTGTGCGACACCTACGAAGGTTGCCACGGCCAGCAAACTGGCAACGATGAGACGGGTGGTGATAATTGGGACTCGATTATTCATATTACTTCTTCTCCTTTTCCATGTCCTTCATTGCGCCCATACCGGGTTTGACCGCAGAGCAAAACATGGCGTCGTCACCGCACTTCGAGCAGACATGCTTCACTTCGGCGTCCTTGCCTTCGCCTTTGCCGGTGGCGACGACTTCGACAGTTCCACCGCAGGAACACTTAACCTTTTCGCCGACGGTCATCATTTTGACGTGCGCCTTGTCGTTGGTGACTTTCTGGACCATGACGGATTTGCACTTGGTGCAAGTCATGGACATGGAGTCGCCGGGCTTGAGCGCTTCTGCCTGTGCCTGGGTCATGATGTGTTCCATTTGCATCATGTCGTGCTCCCCGGCGCGGGCCGCACCGGGCAACCAAGCCGCGAATGCCACGGCGACGGCGAGTCCCGAACTGAGGCTGATTTTACTGAGGAGGTTCTGTTTCATTTTCATAACTGTGTTTTTCATTTTTGTTGTGCTGTGTTTGTTTCGTTGTTGGTGGATGGGTTAGTGGTGGGGGCTAGGACAGCCGGTCACAAGAAGGAGGGTGGCGAGGATCGCCAACGTCATCAGCGCCGAGCGCATCCATTTCGATTGCTGCATGGCGTTGATTTTGCTGAGGAGCTTGTTTTTCATTTTCATAACTGTGTCTTTCGTTTGTTGAGCTTTGTTTGTTTCGTTGTTGCTGCGAACGACATGTTCGCAATTTCACTGGACTACTTATTACGCCAAGGAACCGAGAATCCCCCATGCGCGGCGCGGCGCACGGAAGGGAGATGCGAAGACGCGGCGGTTTCACTCGCGGCGACCTGCGCTGGCATCTCTGGCGGTAATTGAAATGTCTTCATACTCGGTTTTGTTTTCGGACAATGCCGCTCGATGGAACGGCAGGGCTTCGCCGTGTCAGGCAATGACACGGAAGGCGGAGGGTGATTTGAAACGGCGCGAGCGAGCGCGTTGGCTTACTCGCCGTTCAAATCAGACGAAGACGGGCGGTGCGAGGCTGCGGAACGCCGGCCCTAAACACACCACAGGCGTGAAGACCCAATCTCGTGGTTTGGCTCGGCGCAACGGTTTGGCTTCGGGCGCGACAAGCATTGGATCACGCGCCTGAAGAACTGGACAGAGAAAATTCAGCGGTTGAAGGACGGGCTTGGCGATAACCAATGGCGTGGTGATTTGAGCCGTTGCCATCAGGGTGGAGCAACAGGCGTCGTCACCGCCATCATGAGGATGCGGATCGCGTGAGGACTGCTCGGAATCTTTCGAATGGCTCGCTTCATGGGGCGCGTGTTCCGCAGCTTCGGCCTCAAGCGAATGGTCGTTGTCGTGATGAGGGACCGCCTCGGAAGCGCCTGCTGGCGCATGGTGATGATTGTCGCCGAACAGCTCGATGCTGCAATGCGAAGATGCCAGCAACCAAAGCACGATCCAGCCTGCCGCTACAATGCGAAGACCGCCGTGGATTTTTGGTTGCCGCGAAATCATACGCTTAATTCATTATTCATTATCCCATGTCGGGGCGGGCGGATTGATACCCCCCTGCGCCGCTCAACTGGGAAAGCAGGCATTATTTTTTCTCCGTTTCTTTCTTCTCCATGCCTTTGGTTGCGCTACTGCCGGGTTTGGTCGCGCAGCAGAAGACTGAATCCTCGCCGCACTTTTCGCAGACGTGCTTCACTTCGTCATGCTTGCCCTTGCCAGTGCCAACAACAGTGATCGTGCTGTTGCAGCCTGGACACAGGTGCTTTTCTCCCACGGTCATGACCTTGACGTGACCCTTCTGCATAGTCACGTTGTGGACCATCACGGATTTGCACTTGGCGCAGGCCATCGCAATCGCGTCGCCCGGCTTAAGGGCTTCGGCTTGCTTTTGTGTTTTGATTTCATTGAGATGCTGGCGGTGTTTGGGCGAAGCAGCGATGCCATCATCATCGCCGGCAGCTTTGAGTTGGGCTTGCATCGGGCTGGCGAAGGAGAATAAGACGATTGCCATACCTGCACCCAGGAGGTTTTTGGTGTTCACGGTCTTCATGTTCAATTGCTTTCTTTTTTTATTTTTGGTCGCTCTTGACGTCCGGCTCACAGCTTGTTTGTGAAAAACGGTTTCACCGCGTCTGCACGGATTCCAACCCTCATATTGCACCGGCGCGGGCGGCTTCGCTATGGGGTATTACCCCCATACGGATTAAGAGAGGACAAAGGCCCTCGGATGGCTTGAAATGGCGATGCCGAGCCGGTGATTGCCGATGAGCTTGGAAATCGTTACCGTCCGG
>CAZFNB010000373.1:0-3773 GCA_964520235.1 uncultured Bifidobacterium sp.
GTTCAAAGACGTTGACGCGGTTTCCAGAACCGTCCGTGCGGGCCGTCAGGTATTTGACATACTGCACCACATCGCGTCGCTCCGGTTCGGTCAGGTAGGAAAAGCTCGGCATGGAACTGCCGGCCAGGCCGCGCGTGACGGATTGAAACAGATCCTCATCGGTAGGCAACGCCTGACCCGGTGTGGATTTGATTTTGAACTGGCCGGCGCTGAAGTTCCGCGGCTTGGGATAGAGCCACACTGAGGCCGGGCCATTCCCATCACCATTCGCGCCATGGCAGGCGGCGCAGTGCTGGTCGTAAACGGCACGCCCGGCAGGGGATGCGGCGACCGTTGGGGATGCAGGTTGGGCGGAAAGATCCGTCGCGACGAACAACGCGACCAGAACAGGCAGGTGACGCAGCGCAAGGTTCATTGAGGGTCGCAGTTTACCGCCGGCTACAGCCATGACCTTGACCTGGGTCAAGGAATGCATGACTGCGCCGGAGATTTGACTTCTCAATGATGCCCGCAACTGCCGGACACCATCTGCGCCACATCCACCACAGCGCGCAACTTGGTGATTTTCACGCGGAATTCTTCCGGGCCTTTGACCAGATGTTCCCACGTGAACGCGCCCGGCCATTGCGCCGCAAACTGGTAGTAGAGCGGCACAGGATCGTGGTCGTTCAGGAGAATGAAGTGATCGCCGACCGACATTTCGAGCCAGGTGCGAATGATGAGTCCGTGTTTGACGGAGCAAGGAATCGGACGCACGTCCATGACGCGATCCGGGCCGAGGAGCTTTTCAGTTTCGATGTTTGTGTTCATGTTTTGTTTTGTGTTGGGATGAAACGGTTCAAACCGATGACGACGCAGCATTTTGCGAAATCATTCCCGGATGCCACGGTGGATCGAATACGAGTTCAACAAAAGCGGAAGAAACGCCTTCCAGATTGAGCAAGGCGATTTCCGCGCCGCCACGGATACTTTCACCCATCGGGCAGCCTGCGGTGGTGAGGGTCATCGCCACGCGCACATCGTCGCCGGTGATTTTCACGTCGTAGATCAACCCAAGCTCCACGATATTCATGCCGATCTCGGGATCGAGCACCTGGCGCAGGGCGTCGAGAACGGCAGCTTCGGTGGGTGGATTCGTATTCATACAACGGCGGGTTTGGTGGTGGGCAAAGGTCTAAGCTGGGGTTTGCGAAAGTGGGAGAACACTTTGATTGCGTTGAATCCGAACATGACCAGGCTCGCAAGCAACAGCACTCCCCCCACGCGCACCCAAAGTTCACTCTCATGCAAAATCGCTATTGAGATGACCAGCAAACCGGCAAAGTAGGCAACCAGCCCGCTTGCTTGCGCCCGTTCAGAAACCATCTGCGAGGTGAGCGGCAGTTGGGCACGACCGACGTGCGGACTGTAAACGCCAAACCAGACGAGGAACGGCAGGATTTTGTGCAACATGCCAAGAATGGCGAGCGCCACGACGCCGAATAAACCGAGGAAGCCATAGACGTTCTCCAACATTCCGAAGAATTGGTTCATGGGCAGTGTTGGCCAGGAGACCAAGAGCGCGAGCAGGCAAACCGGAATCAACAGCGTGACGGCAACCAGAAAACTCTTCAGCCCCCAATCCAAGACCGGACGTTTGCGGGCGCGCAACATGGCGTGGAGTTCCCAGCCGAACAACGCCAGGCCACTCACCGCGATAACCGTGAACGCAATCTTCAGCGGGCTGCGCAATAGAATCGTCACGACTGAGCCGGCCAATCCGATGTTCAGCAGCAGAATTGAGAGCGCCGCGCGCCGTTTGCTCTGCACTTCGGTTAGGGTGAACATCGGAATCAACCGATACGATACGCCGACGATGAGCATCACGAAGAATCCCACCACTCCGAGATGGGCATGCGCATGCATCGCGCCAATGGCGTCGAAACGGGAAACGATGCCCGCCACCACCTGCAAGCCGCCGACCACTTGTTTCACGCCCTCTGCCGTTGCCAACCCCTCAGTGGAATCGTAGGCGCATTTGGCTGCCGCAATGGACAAGCCCACAAGAATCGTCAGGGAAAACCAAGTCAACGCAGCACTGATGGCGGTGGCCACGATGCTCCATTTCGGCACACGCCAGAGCGTTCGCGCCATGTTGTAAACGAACAGCCCCACGCCCAGCGCCAGTGCCGAGCCGAAGTGACCGACTTGTTTCATGTCCCAAACGTTGAACATCCAGACCATGCCGACAAAGCCGATGACATGAATCACGAACTGCCATTTCGCCAGTCGCTCGCTGTAAAGTTTCGTTTCGAGCGCCACGGGCACGAGTTGATACATCGCGCCCATGACCACGGTGCAGATGAATCCGAGGACTACCAGATGCGTCGCGGCGATGACGTATTGGTTATAGTGGTAACTCGCCAGAATAGACGGTCTGGCGATGATCCACCCAACCGCACCCAACAACGCCACCAATCCCGTAAGCATGAAGCGCAACGGCAGGCTCACCGACGGTGCGGCAGCGCGGGCTTCTTTTGGCTGAGCAGCGCGCACGTCAGGTGCGGCGGATATGGGTAAGGTAGCTTCCATCAGTTTGTTCCTCGGTTTTGCCGACAAAGCCGCGTTGCTCCAATTGCGGGTAAAGATGCATGGGTCTGCGGTCGGTCCTGGCGCGAAGTTCCGCATCAACCGGTAGCGTTGCGAGCGCTTCAAGAATCGTTACCAGAGGCTGGGGCGGTTCGAGTCCGCGCGCATCAACATCCACGACCTTGCTGTCGCGTGAAACCACCCCGCTGTGCGAACCCTCCGCTGCCGTGGTAACTTGGGGACTGACTCCTGATGCAGCAGAGTGGCGCGTGAACAAGACTTCCCAATCGCCGGAATCCAGGACTTTTGCACTATGACCAAAACCCTGTTTGCGAAGCACGTCGAACAACGGCTTCGGCTCGAATGGCGCAATCAGGAGTAGTTGGTGATTCGCCTGCAATGCCGCGGTTGCGGTCATGATTTTCGAGAAGGGTTCGCGACCGGCACGAATGTCGTCGCGAACGTCGAGCGTAATTGTTTTGGTGCTCATATTGCGAATTTCACGCCGTTACAGCAGACGCGCGCTTGATCTCAGGAATCCCCATATTCGCCGGTTCAGGCTTCATCAGCGTCAGCAGCATCGAGAATTGCTTGGTGGCTTTGACCGCGTGGGGCAGGTTTGGTGGCATGTAAATCATGTCGCCGGCCTTCGCGGAGTGCGGCTTACCAGCAAGCGAGAACTCGCATTCCCCCGACAGAATCTGAATGACCGCATGTTGTGTTGAAGTGTGTTCAGTCAGTTCCTGCCCTTCGGAGAAACCAAACAAAACAACGCGGGTATTTGCGGTGCGCAATACGGTCCGGCTCACGATACCATTGGGTGCAAATTGCGTTTCGGCGGCGAGAGAGATGATTTTCTCGCGGGCGACATCAACCAACGGTTGCTCGTTCATGGTCAAAGAATAGGCCCTTAGCGGCCATGCCCGCCTTGATGCACGTCAAAGAATGGTGGAGATCGCGCAGATTGTTGCGCCCTAAAGACTTGGCAACCCATCCACGCTACCTGCGCCAATTCTGTAAAATGGAGGTTCTCGACGCCCGCTGTTAAGAATAGAAGAAGCCCAATGATCGCAATGATGAATACGTCGGATTCCCCACGATGATGTGGTCAAGAACTTCGATTTTGAGAAGTTGACCGGCTCGAATGAGGTCGCGGGTGATTTTGATGTCGGCTTCGGATGGTGTCGGTTCACCGCTCGGATGAT
>CAZFNB010000374.1:0-3760 GCA_964520235.1 uncultured Bifidobacterium sp.
AGTGTTTCCCACGGTGTCCATTTGCATAAGAGTGCTCGGATGTTGGCGATCATGGTGTTGGTTTTAATGGGTTGACTTTCTTGCGTGGGAGCGGCCACGGGTTTTTGCCTGCGGCCCGCAGTAACGTCTTCACGATTGCCGCGTGACCTTGTGCTTCGGTCTCCATCAATGCCGTTCTTCCGTCACTGTCGCGCTGAGTCACCTTCGCTCCAGCAGCGATCATGGCTCTGACCGACTTGAGCAAACCACTGTGAGCCGCCATGCCAAGCATCGTGCGATTCTCCGCGCCGGGCCATGGCCGCGCCAGGATGCAGCGATTCACTTTTGCGCCCGCGCGAATCAGCATGATGGGAATTGTTTCCAGCTTCGGTTGAACCGCCGCCACGCCGAGGGCTGCCGTCAGCAAAACCTGTTTGATGTGCTGCTGTGGCACGGGACTGTAACGACTGGCGATGCAATTCACATTCGCGCCGTGCTGGATGAGAAAACGAACCGTCTTTTCATCACCCGCGCACACCGCGCCCATCAACGCATCGTCGGGCAGCTTCACGCCGCGCTTCACCAATTCGCGGATGACCGCCGGACGACACCAGGCGCACGCCCACCAAAGCGCGCTGCGGCCTTTTGCGTCTTCGGCGCGTGGATCAGCGCCTTGTTTCAGCAATCGAATGGCGCGGGCCGATTCACCACACTGGATCGCTTCGATCAAGTCCTTGGACGATCGCGCCCGCGAAACCGCCGCGCGACGCGGTGTATTGGCTTTGTGTTGGAGTTCGTGGTCGGTCATGGGCTCAATGAAGAGAAAATGTGTTCGATACCTGTCAGCGTCTCAATTGTGAATTGCTGACCGTGATCACCGCCCGTTCCTGATCGGTCCAGAAACACCGCAATCGCTCCTGCCTGGCGAGCGCCGACGACATCTTTCGATTCATTGCCCACATAAATCATCTCTTGCGGACGCAGACCGAGACGGCCGGCAAGTGCAATAAAGCCTTCAGGCCCGGGCTTGCGCACCCCCACCTCGACAGAAGTAAGCAGCACGCCAAACAAACCGGCGATGCCGGCACGCCCGATGTCACGCTCCACAAAGTTGCGAGGCATGCCATAGGGAACATCCGTCAGTATCCCCACGGGAACACCGCGCTCGCGCAACGTTGTCAGCACCGCGATGGTCTCGGAATAAGCCACCATGTTCTGCTGGAAGAAACCGAAGAAAGCCTCCACGGCCGCCGGAAGTTTCCCCGCCACATCCCATTTCCATTTTTCGAGTATCTCGGTGAAGATGGCCTCGGCCGCGACTTCAGTGGTACGCGGGTTCATCCGGGTGTTGTAACGAGTGAGGACGGCCTTTGCGGCAGACAGTTGCTGCTCAGTGATGTGCTGTGCACACGCTGCTGCGACAGCACCTAGTGCTTGAGGATACAGGGATGTCCAGTCCAATGGCGTGTCGCGATAGGATATCAACGTTTCGCCCAGATCAAACCCTACGCCTCTTGTCCTCATTTCTCTGCCCAGGATGGGTTCGTGATCATGAATCATTTTGCTCCGGCGGCTTTCAGCGCCTTTACGATTTCAACAAATCCACCGCGTGTCGCCGCCTGCAATGGGGAATGGTAACTGCCCGGCGAGGCGTTGGGATCAGCCCCCGCCTGCAACAGGAGTTGGACGACTTCCATGTCACCCACTTGCGACGCGCAGCAGAGCGGAGAATTTTGCGAGGATGGAAAATCGAGACGCGCTCCCGCTTTGACCAGCTCGCGGATGATTTCGAGGTTCGCCTGCGATCTGGTCTTGAGCGACTCCATGCTCTTGATCCGTTCGGGTGTGATCGCTTCCCGGCCGGATTGATTGGTCTTCTCCATTTCTCGGAGCAAATCCAGCTCACTGCGGCGCGCGCCGACCGCGCCTTCCAGTGCCGTCCGCCCCGGCAAACAAGTGTCGTTCGTGCCGACCGCGTTTACGTCCGCGCCCGCCGCAATCAGGAGTTTCACCAGCTCGACTTCGTGACGATAAACCGGCCCAAGCAAAATCGGGCCGGTCGGCTTGCAGCCCGCATCCAGGAGAAGTTTTGCCGCCGCCTGATTTCCGTGATCCACGGCGTCGTAGAGTGCGGTGTTGCCTTTGTTGGTGGCGAGGTGTGGATTTGCTCCGTGTTGGAGGAGCAGCCGGATGATTTCGATCTTTCCCGGCACATCCACTGCAAACATCAAGGGCGTGAGGCCGCGTTGACCTTCATCGGGATTTGAAACCGTGACGTTCGGGTCTGCCCCTGCCTCCAGAAACAAGCGAACCACCTCCGCCCGATTGGCCAGGGCAGCATCGGCGAGGAGCTTGCTCATGTCTCCTTTGGCGATTGCACCCACTCCAACCGACGATATTAACGATGCGGTTGCGCCCGAGTAAATCGCCTCGCGCAATTCGGGAAGAGTTGGTTTGGCGGCTTTCATGCTGGGCTGCAAACTGAGAAGCCCTCCGCAAGGCGCATCGCTCCAATCATCCGGCTTAGCAATTCCTGGTCAATCAGGTTGGTCAGTGATGGGTGCTGATATGAAGCCATGTATTGAAGATTTTATACAAAAATGCCCATCCAGGTAAACTGTGCGTTTGAATGCACAGCCACCTGCCACCAAGCGCGCCGGAAAAATTGAAGGCGATCCCCCCGCCTCAACGAAAAACCAAATTGGACCACCCCCTTTGGATTCAAACCCCTTGACAAATGTAATCGTTGTTGTTACTTTTATCGCGTTGATATGAGAACAAGCTGTCGTTTTGCCATGGCCGTGCATGTCCTGACCGTCCTTGCCTACAAGGAGGGCGACCGGGTCACCTCGGCCTTTCTGGCCGGCAGCGTCAACACAAACCCGGTCGTCATCCGCCGCCTGTTGCTGGCCTTGCAGCAGGCAAAGCTTGTGGAGACCGGCAAGGGCGCCGGATCCGGCTCGCGATTGAGCCGTTCCCCCGCCCGCATCAACATGGCTGAAATCTACAACGCCGTGGAGGATTGCGAGCCTTTCGCCAAACCGTCGCGCAAGCCGAACGAGGCCTGCCCCGTGGGCCATTGCATCCGGGAGGAATTGGAGAAGATATTCTGCTCCGCACAGCGCGCCTTGGAGCAGGACCTGGCCAAAACAACGCTGGCGGGATTGATCGAGGCCGTCAAAGCGTCCGGTACCTGCGGCCGGAAAACATGCAGGTGACGCTCTTTTTTTTGAACAAAACTGTAATCAAATTTGTTACATATACGACAAAGGAATTGACGATGAAAAATAAACTGACAAGACCGGCGGATCAAACGGACGAAAACACGGGCAAGGGATCGTGCAGGCAGGGCCGCCTTGCCAGATGCGAGAAGGTGATCGCGCAGAAGGCAAAAACCAAGGAGATCATCCTCGACGAGTTCCGCCAGTCGCTTGCCTTGCCCGAACGGATGCTGCGGCTGGCGCTGAATGAAGCCGAGGCGGTGGCCTGGCAGACGGCCATCCCACACCTCGTGTTCCCCACGCTGGCGGCGGAGAAGCTTCAGGCCGTGGCAAAATGGAACATCACGCAGCAGGCATTACGGCGCACAAGGCCCGGCCTTGCGTTCGCCGTGTGAAACGCCGGTCACATATCTGGACCATCAACGAAACCTCAACTGAAAACGAACATGAAACCGACAATCGAAATCAACGAATCGAACTTTGAGACCGAAGTGCTGCGATCCGCGCAACCTGTGGTCGTGGACTTCTGGGCGGAATGGTGCGGGCCGTGCAAGATGCTC
>CAZFNB010000375.1:0-3757 GCA_964520235.1 uncultured Bifidobacterium sp.
TGAGGTTCAGCGGGTGTTGGGAGCGGCGCGCACGGAGTGACGCGCCCTACCAGGAAAACCGGTTTGTCCCCAACGTTTCCACATCGCTCCAGCGGATGGAGGGCGCGTTGGTGGGACGGGAGGCGATGACTTTGGCAAGTCGCTCGCGTTGTTCGAGTGCAAACTTCGGCCATTCTTTCATGGCGATGCCTTTTCGCTCTCCATTGACGAGAATCACTTCGTGAGCGAGTCCGCGGATGCGCTGGCCGTTGTGGCCGAGGCCAAAAATTTTGTCCCAGGCGATGGCGATCTGGGGGTCGTCGTTTGTGCGCAGTCCTTCCACGTAATGCCAGCCGCAGGATTCGGGTGTGAGTTCGCCTTTTTGTTTCCAGACTTCGCGTGCCTTGGAGGCGGGAATGTTTTTGCCGCAAACCCATGCAAGCATTGAGTCGTTGTCCTTTGCCAGCAGGCTGAAGGAGCCTTCGGGTGTTGTTGCCCCAAAAGGAAAGCTGCCAAAAGAATCTTTTTCGGCGTGTTCGTGAAGCTGAATTGCAATTCCGTCAGAGCAGCAATGCGTGACGCCGTAGGGGTAGGTGATTTTGAACCAGATGAAGGTGGTGAGGAGGATGCCGGCGATGACGGCAGGCGCAATCCACCAGCGTCGTTTGCGCGGCGTGGATGGTTTGGTTTCCGAATCCGTGTTCAATCTGTGTTCAATCCGCGGCTAGGACACGGTCCATTTCAGAACGGCTTTCTGGACGTGGAGGCGGTTTTCGGCCTGGTCGAAGATGGTTTTCGCATTCGCCTCGAATGTGGCGTCGTCAATCTCCTTGCCGCGATAGGCGGGCAGGCAGTGCATGACGAGGGCGCCGGGTCTGGCGAGTTTCACGAGGGCTGCATTGATCTGATAGCCTTTGAGGGCCTTGAGGCGCGCGGCGGATTCGGCTTCCTTGCCCATGGAAACCCAGACATCCGTGTAGAGGACGTCGGCACCGCGCGCGGCGGCTTTGAGGTCGGTGGTGCAGATGATTTTTCCACCGGCGCGTTTGAGGAGCGCGGGTGAGGGTTGAAAGGGTTTCGGCGCGGCGATGCGGAGTTCAAAGCCGAGCTTTGCGGCGGCAAAAATCCAGGACACGGGGACGTTGCACGCGCCGTCGCCGACGAACGTGACGATCTTGCCGGCGATCTTGCCGCGTTTTTCCTGGATGGTCTGGATGTCGGCGAGGATCTGGCAGGGATGTTCCTCGTCCGTGAGCGCGTTGATGGTGGGGATGCCGGAGTAAAAGGCGAATTCCTCGACGTCACTCTGTGCGAAGGTGCGGAAGACCGCGCCGTGCAACATGCGGCCCATGACGCGTGCGGTGTCCTTGATGGGTTCGCCGCGCCCGAGCTGGATGTCCACGGCGCTGAGAAACATGGGGCGACCGCCGAGTTCGCTGACGCCGACCTCGAAGGAGACGCGTGTGCGCGTGGAGGATTTTGAAAAGATGAGCGCCCAGGTCTGGCCCGCGAGGGGCTTGTGCTTGTGATCGCCGCGCCGGCGTTTCATCACCACGGCGTCGGCCAGGATCTGTTGGATGTCCGCCCGCGTGAGTTGTTCAATGCTCAATAAATGTTTCATCGCCTGTGTTGGAGATGTTCCAAAGGACAATTCAATACAATCATGCCGCGAGCTTCGCAATCACCGACTCAAGGATCCAAAGCCCTTCCTCGGCCTCGGTGCGGGTGAGGTTGAGCGCGGGCAGCAGGCGCAGCACGTTCGCCCCGGCGGGAATCACCAGCGCGCCCGCTTCCTGCGCGCGTGCGACAAAGATGGCGGACTGGAGTTTGCCTTCGACTTTGAGCGCCGGGATGTCCGGCACGAGTTCGAGGCCGAGCATGAAACCCAGGCCGCGTGCGCCGCGAACAACGGTGGGATGTTTAGAGGCGAGTCGTTGCAGGCCCGTCTTCAAGAACTCGCCAGTGTTGCGGACGTTGTCGGCGAGTTTTTCCTTTTCGATGACCTCCAGCACCTTCAGCGCGACGGCACAGGCGAGCGGTGATCCGCCGTAAGTCGTGCCGTGCGTTCCCGCGCTCAAGAGATCGGCGTAAGGCCCGCGCACCCAGAACGCGCCCATCGGGAATCCGCCGCCGAGCGATTTGGCCATCGAGATGCCGTCCGGCAGAAATCCATCCGCGCCGGTCACGCCTTCAAGTGTCCGCTGAAAGCTCTGAAATCTTCCGCTGCGGAAATGGCCGCACTGCACACTGTCCATGAACAGGAGGAGTTTTTTCTCGTCGCACAACGCGCGCAGGCCGAGAAGATATTCCGCCGTGGCGGGCGTCACGCCGCCCTCGCCCTGGATGCCTTCGACCATGATGGCGACCGTCGCAGGTGAGATGGCATTGCGCATGGCGTCGAGGTCGTTGAAGGGAACGTGACGGAAGCCTTGAACCAGCGGCTCGAATCCTTTTTTCACCTTCTCCTGTCCGGTCGCGGAAATTCCGGCGAGCGTGCGTCCGTGGAACGAGTTGACGGTGGTGATGATCTCAAAGCGGCCTTCGTCGTGGCCGAATTTGCGTGCGAGCTTGAACAGGCCTTCGTTGGCTTCCGCGCCGCTGTTGCTGAAAAACATCTTGCCTGGGCCGACCAAACCGACGAGGGCTTGCGCGAGGCGGCCCTGGGGTTCCTGATAATAGAGGTTGGAGATGTGGATGAGCTTGCGGGATTGTTCGATGAGCGCCTCGGTGATGGCGGGATGCGCGTGCCCGAGCGAACAGACGGCGATGCCGCCGCCGAGATCGAGATAACGTTTGCCGTGAACGTCGTAGAGGTAGCTGCCTGCGCCGTGACTGAGCGCGAGTTCAAAGCGCCCGTAGCTCGGCACCACGTATTTGCTGAACAGTTCGCGCACCGATTCGAACTGGTTGCGGATGATGGGCGGCGGTGTCGGAACGATTTCTTTCATCTGTTTGTTTCGTGCGGAAAGGTTTTAGAAGAAATACGGCGGCATTAAAGCGAAATGTTGCGTTCAACGATTTTTCCAGGCGGGAAGAACCTCCGCAATCGGCGGCCACCCGGCGGCATCGGCGATCTTCACCTGATTCCAGGTCGTGCAAAGATAGCCGAGCACACGCGGATCGTTTTGTTTGAGCGCGAACGCGCTGAACGCTTGGGAAGCTTTCACCGGCTCGAATCCTGAAGGCCAGACGCGAAAACCCTTTTCCAACAGATACGGCACGGATGGATAATCCCGACGCCATTCGTAGTGCCAGTCGCACATCACAATGTCGCGGGGGATGATGTCTATGCACGCGCTCGTGTCGTTCCGTGCGTTGTCGTACCGCGACACGCCCTGATATTTTGTGCCGATGACCCGATCCGCCCACATCAGCATCTCGACGCTGCGTTCGCCGGTCAGATGCCTGTGCAAATCCCTGACGACGCCGGCAAAAACTTTCCCCGGATCGTCGCCACGGCAACGCGGACATTTTTCCGACGCGATGTCGTAAACCTCGTCCATTCCGACGTGAAACGCGTCCGCGTCGAAAGCCTCAATCATTTCATCCATCAGCGAGAAGACGATTTCGTTCAGCCCCGGAGACTTCGGACACCAGCTCAAGCAGTAGATGTTCGTGTCCGCCGCGGATGCGCCGGGCGTTTCGTTGAACCCGGGGTGCATCGCCAGCAGAGGCACGGCTTTGCGACCGAAAGACTGGTGTCCGAGACAGTTGAACTGTGGAATCAGCCGGATGCCATTCGTCCGTGCCGCGAAGGTGAGTTCCCGCGCGCGGATGT
>CAZFNB010000376.1:0-3744 GCA_964520235.1 uncultured Bifidobacterium sp.
CCTGGCATTTACGAACTGCGGGAAGTCGTCTCGCGCAAGAAACAACTGCTGCCCTACCTGACGCATTGCCTCAAGCGGATGGGCGCGGACTGATCTTACGAGATCCAGCCGCACATGCGGGCGAGCCGCACCAGTCCATAGGCGACCGCGCCCGCTGCGGGAATCGTCAACACCCACGCCCAGATGATGCGTTCAACAACGCCAAGTTTCAGGTGATTGAACCCTTTCGCACAGCCGACGCCCATGATGGACGTGGTGATGGCGTGTGTGGTGGAAACGGGCATCCCGAAATGCGCCGCCGTCAACAACACCGACGCTCCGGTGGCTTCCGCTGCAAAACCGTGGACGGGATGCAACTTCACCATCTTGTGACCCAGCGTTTTGATGATGCGCCAACCGCCGGCCGCCGTACCGGCGCACATGGTGATGGCGCAAATGACCTTGATCCACGCGGGGATGGCTTCCCTGTCAATGCACTTCTTGAACATCGTTGCAGCATGTTTTTCGTCCTTGGGAACACCCGCTCCTTGCAGGCTCATCACGCCCAGGTTGAAGAACGCAGCGGGATGATTCAACTGCCCGGCGCGCTCGAACAACTCTTTCGCGGCGGCCTCATCCTTCACGCCCCCCTGCCCCGTGAGTTTTGCAACGCCAAGATTCAGCATGGCGTCGGCGCTTCCATTTTCGGCCCTGGTAGCAAGCCACTGAACAGCGGCTTCAGATGATTCGGGGATGTCCTTGAACTTTCGCACCACGTAGGTTGCAGGTTTGATGGAAGCCGTGTCGAATTTGGCTTCCGCAAGTTCGGCGAGAAGCTTTTCCGCCCTTTTGGCGTCAGCGCGAACGCCCTCGCCCTTTTGCAAGGCCTGTGCATATAGAAGTTTCCCGGTCTTGTCCGACGCGGCGGAGGCTTTTTCAAATCTTTTCGCAGCGGAATCCAGCCTGCCATCCCGCTGATCCAGCAACCCGAGTTGGACATGCGCCAACGGAACACTGCCGAGATGTTCGGGCGCAGACATGAAATGCCAGTGCTTGCCAACGGAATCGAACACGCCGGTGCTTGTGCCCGCAACCAGTGCAAGGAAGATGATGCCCATTGTTTTCTGCGCGTCGTTCGTGCCGTGGCTGAAACCCATGTAGGCGGCGCTGAACAACTGAAGTTTCCCGAAGACGCGGTTCACCGTCACGGGCCGCCAGTTGCGCAGCAGGAAATACAACAACCCCATGATGATGAAACCGACGGTGAATCCCACAAGCGGTGACGTTATCATCGGCACGACGACTTTCCAAAGGATGCCCTTGCCCTCCCACCAATGTTCCTTGCCGGGAACGCTCCAGATGATGACGCCCCAGTTGTTGTGCGCCGCCGCCAGACACGCCCCGCACAGTCCTCCCACCAACGCATGCGATGAGGACGACGGCAAACCCAGCCACCACGTGATCAGATTCCAGACGATGCCGCCAAGCAGCGCGCAGACGATGATCTCAGACGTGACAATCTTGGTGTCCACCAGCCCGGATGCGATGGTCTTGGCCACCGCAGTTCCCCACAGGGCACCAAGCAGGTTTGTAATCGCAGCCAGCACGACAGCCTGACGCGGCGCGAGAACCTTGGTGGAAACCACCGTAGCAATCGAGTTGGCCGTGTCATGAAAGCCGTTGATGTACTCGAACACCAGCGCCACAAAGATGACGATCAGGATGAGGGTCATCGCGTGATGTCAGGAGTTTTTCAGGACGATGTGCGTGACCACGTTGCCGACATCGCGACAACGATCCACCACCTTCTCGATGAGTTCATAGAGGTCACGAAGCACAATGGCACGGAGCGCGTCGTATTTGCCGCTGTACAGGTCGCGCAGCAATTCGTTCATGAACTTGTCGGCCTCGCCTTCGATGTATTGGAGGCGGTCGTTCAGTTCCTTGATCTTTTCCAGGTCATCCATCGAGTGAAGTTGAATCACCATTTTGTGAACGGCGTCGGTGGCCTTCTCCATCATTTCGGCCTGACGCGAAAAATCAATCCCTTCGACATGCCTGCCGGCCATCATGAAGCGCTCGGCGAGTTTCTCCGCCGTCTTGGGAATCTTGTAAAGTCCGCGCGCCAGAGATTCGATGTCCTCGCGTTCCAGGCCGGTGACAAACGTCTTCACCAGTTCTTCGCTGATCTGCTCGGAGATTTTCTTCTCCTTTCGGCGGGAGAGAACGAGGTCGTCGAACTTTTTCGTGTCGCGCGGTGATTTCATGAGTTCGATGACGAGCCGGACACTTTCGTGAACCTCCTGCGCCGCGGCCTCGAGGAGTTCATGGAAACGGTCGCCTTTGCCGAAAAGTTGTTGGAGCGAAAACATGCGCGGACAGTAGTTGCCAGACTTGCCGGCGAAGTCCATGAAAAAATTCACGGCGGGATTCAATCGAAACCGTCGCGGCCGAATGGTCAAAAATAAAAAGCCCCGGCATCAGCCGGGGCTTTGTGGAAAATGGTCGGAACTTACTTCATCCGGTCGAAACTCTTCTGGAGAATCTGCCAGTCTTTGAGGCCAGGGAACTTTTCAGCCGCCCCTTTGATGATGCCGGCTTCCTTGGTGTTTTTTGTCGGCTTGTTGACCTTGTAGAAGATGCCGAAGTGGCCGGGGAATGCCTCGCCAGCCAGCTTGTAGGCGGCGGCCTCGTCGGTGACATCGTGCGTGGGGGGAACGAGATTGAACACGCCGCCTTTGCGCGGGTTGCTGGCGTCGAATGCACCCTCATAAAATTCGACACATTCGCTCAGGCACTCGATGAAGCTGAAACCGTCGTGATCCATAGCAGCCTCCATCATCTGCAAAACATGATTCGGATTCGTGTGCGTGGTGCGGGCCACGAAGGTCGCACCTGCGGCAATGGCCTGCTTCATCGGGTTGATGGGATAATCCACCGCACCCCAACCGTCCGTCTTGCTCTTGAAGCCAAGCGGCGAGGTGGGTGAGGTCTGCTTCTTCGTGAGCCCATAAACCCAGTTGTCCATCACGCAATAGGTCAACTTGATGTTCTTCCGCGCAGTGTGGTTGAAATGGTTGCCACCGATGGAAAATGCGTCACCGTCACCGCCGAACACGAACACATGGAGGTCAGGTCGCGAAAGTGAAATGCCCGATGCAAACGGCAGCGCGCGTCCGTGGATGTAATGCGCGCCGTGTGCCTGAACGAAATACGGGAAGCGGCTGGAACAGCCGATGCCCGCCACAGTGGTGATCTTCTCATGCCACATCTTGCGCTTTTCAATCAACTTGAAGTAGAGCGCGAGCACGGAGAAGTCACCGCAGCCGGGACACCAAGTCGGATGATCGGCGGCGATTTCCTTTTTGGTCAGGCCTTTTCGTTCTTCGGACGGGGGGACGGACGGCGTGGCGGTGATATTGCCGGAACGCTGGGGAATTTCGGTTATGGCACTCATGGTTGGTAATTATAGCACAGGGAAAAGTTTATTTCTTGGCGAGCCTGTTCTTGATGGCTTCGAGTATTTCTTTGACCTTCCAGTTCAAGCCGTCGGTCTTGTTGATGCCGCGAATCTTCGCGTCGCAATAGCACGCCCTCAGAACGGCGCCAAGCTGGCCGTAGCCGTAAAGCCCCTCGTCATTGATCTCGACGACGAGAACGTGATGGAAGCCGGAGAAAATATTTTCCAGACCGGGCGGCAACGGATTGATGTGTTTGATGTGAAGCGCGGAAACGCTGTCTCCGGCGGCGCGGGCCTTGTCCACG
>CAZFNB010000377.1:0-3743 GCA_964520235.1 uncultured Bifidobacterium sp.
CCTGGTCATGGCAGCGCGTCCGACATTGACCGCGCTCCATCTCGCACCGAGGGCGCTTTAGCAGTGACGATGCCACGTAAAATTTTATGGAGAAAACACAACGCTCCGACTCATCAACAGGCATCGAGCAACTGTGTCGCAGCGTTGGAGTTCACAGGTTTCCGCTCGGAGAAATTTTCTTCAGGGCGATGAAGTCAGACATGCTTTCAAAGCAATCGGCGGTTGCTTTGTGAAGATTCCAGACGAGCGGCGGCTGGATTCCGGTCAAAGGGTTGCAGCACAACAGGCATTGGGACAGCAGCCAGGGCAGCTTGCCGGGCAATTCTCATCACAACAACCAGGTAGTTGATATCCATGACAAACGCGCTGAATTTACGGCTTGGAAACCGCGCTGAATTTCCGAGTCCAAAAAAGATTGAATCAAAAAAAGTTTTCATCGTGCCTGAAGTTGGTTGCAAACGTGCTCGCATTCCCCGTGGCGCGGCCTAGACTCAGACCGGGTCGGCGCACAACCCAAGAATCATGCGTGTATTGATCATTGATGATGAGGAAAACATCCGGCGCACGTTGACCGTGCTGTTGGAAGGCCTGGGCCACGAGGTCGTTGGCGCGGGCAACGGTGCGGTGGCCATGAAGGAACTCGACAAGGCGCAGTTCGATGTCGCGTTCCTCGATGTGAAACTCGAAAACGAAAACGGCATTGAACTGCTTCCCGACTTGCTGCGTGGCAACGTCCACATGGATGTGGTGGTGTTCACCGCGTTTGCATCCATCGAAAGCGCCGTCGAAGCGATGAAGGCTGGAGCAACGGATTACCTGCCCAAGCCGTTCACGCCGGAACAGATCCGCCAGGTGCTTCGCAAGGTCGGCAAGACGCGGCAACTGGAAGGCAGGGTTGCCAATCTTGAATCAAAACTTTCCGCCGCCGCTCCGCCCGCCGATCATGAAACCGTCGAGCCTGCGATGGAGCGCGCGTTTCACCTCGCATTCAAGGCTGCGGCCTCGCCAGCGTCCGTGATGTTGTTGGGAGAAAGCGGCACGGGCAAGACGATGCTTGCCCGCGCCATCCACGAGCGCAGCGCGCAAAAGGACAATGCGTTTGTCACCATCAGTTGCCCGAGTCTTTCGGGCGAGTTGCTGGAGAGCGAATTGTTCGGGCGCGTGAAGGGTGCCTACACCGGCGCGTCGAGCGATTCATGGGGCAAGGTGGCCGTGGCCGACGGCGGCACGCTGTTCCTCGACGAGATCGGCGAACTGCCGCTGGAGATTCAACCCAAACTGCTGCGGCTTTTGCAGGAGCGCGAGTATGAGCGCGTGGGCGAAACCAAAACGCGCCGCGCCAACGTCCGCGTCATCGCGGCCACGAACCGCAATCTTGAAGCTGCCGTGAAGGATAAAACGTTTCGCGAGGATCTGTATTATCGCTTGAACGTGGTGTCGGTGCTCGTTCCGCCGCTGCGCGAACGCCCGCGCGACTTGAAACGCATCGCCGAGGGCTACGTGAAATTCTTCGCGCCACAATGCGGGAAGAAAATCAGCGGTTTCTCCGCCGGTGCCGCCGCAGCACTGGAGCGATATTCGTGGCCGGGTAATCTGCGTGAGTTGCGCAACGTCATCGAACACGCCGTCATTTTCAGTTCCAGTGGACTGATTGAACCCGCCGATTTGCCGGACAAGGTGAGCCAGCCTGCAACGCACGTCAGCGGCGGTGATACCGTCCAGATCGGGATGCGCGTCCCGTTGGAACAGATCGAAAACGAGCACATACGCCGCATCCTCGCGCAAACGACGACAATGGAAGAGGCCGCGCAGGTTCTTGGTATTTCCCGCGCGACGCTCTATGAGCGGAAGAAAAAAATGGCGGTCTGAGATTCCATGCTTCGCACACGGATTTTCCTGAACCAGATCCCGTTCGTGGCGCTGCTCATCCTGGTGGGCGTGTTCGCCATCTGGCTGTTTTCACGGCTTGCAAGCGAGGTCAACCGCACGGTGACGAACAATTATCAGAGCGCGTCCGCTGCCCAGACCATGGAGATTGCCCTCGCCCGCATGGACACGGCGTTGAATCGTGCCGTCAGCGGCGACACCAAGACGGCGCGAACGATGTTCGAGGCCAACTTCCGCGTTTTCGATGACAATCTGCAATCGCTCACTGCCAACGAAGTCATGTTGCCGCACATGGGGGTGTTGAAGCAACTGGGCACGAATTTCAACGCGTTGCGCGCGTCCGCCGGAAACATTCTCAATCCGGGCGACCGCACCGAAACGAAACAGGTTTATGACAACGAGGTGGTGACGCGCAAACTCGCGATGGACTTGTTGATCCAGCAGGTGCGCAACGCAAACCAGGAAAACATCGTGGCCACCGGCAAAAGCATCCAGCGCATGAGCCGCACGCTCAACAGTCTCATGGTGGCGGGCCTCGTCGTGGCGCTGCTCATCTCCGCCTATGCCAGCTACAAGCTCAGCAAGGTCATCCTCAAACCCATCCAGACATTAACCGGCGCGGCGCGGGAAATCGGACAGGGCAAGCTCGATTTGACCGTGCCGGTGTTGTCGTCGGACGAACTCGGCGAACTGGCCAACACGTTCAATGAGATGGCGACACAGTTGAACACTTACCGCCAGAGCACCACGGAACAGATCGTCCGTCTGCACCGCACGATGGAATCCGCGCTCGCGTCGTTTGCCGACCCGATCTTCATCATGGATCGCATGGGGCGCATCGAATTAAAGAACCGCGCCGCCAAGGAACTTGGCAGTGAACTCTCGCTCGACAACGGTCTGCCGCCACGTCTTGCTGCAGCGATGGATGAAGTCCTGAAGACGGATCGTGATTTTCTCCCGGACAGTTTCAAGGAAGTCCTGACGTTACGCGTGAAGGGCGAGGAGAAGTCATTTTTACCGCGCATCCACATCGTTCGCGAAGCCGAGGCGAAACCTGTCGGAGTGGCCGTGGTGTTGCACGACGTGACGCGTTTCCGTCTGCTCGACGACGCCAAGACAAATCTCGTCAACACCGTGAGCCATGAACTCAAGACGCCGTTGACGAGCGTGCGAATGGTGCTTCATCTGTTGCTGGAAAAAAGTCTTGGCAACGTGAACCGTAAACAGGAGGAACTGCTTGAGACGGCGCGGAAGGATTCCGAGCGGCTTCTGCGGATGCTCGACGCGTTGCTCGACATCGCACGGCTGGAAGCAGGCGCTTCCAGTCTTGCCAAGGAGCGTGTCAGTCCCGCCGCGCTTGTTCAATCCATCCGCGAAGAAGCCGAGCGCAACGTGGATGACAACGGGCTGAAACTGGTTTGCGAGATTGAACCGGCGTTGCCCCAGGTGGTGGTGGATCGTTCGCAGATCGGTCATGTGTTCCATAACTTCATCGCCAACGCCATCAAGCATTCACCCACCGGCGCGAAGATTCAGATTTCCGCCTCTTCCATGCCGGACAACAGTGTTCAATTCAGCGTGAGTGACGAGGGGCCGGGCATCCCGGAGGAATATCAGGGATTGATCTTCGATCGCTTCTTTCGCGTGCCCGGTCAGAAGAAGCGTGGCGTCGGGCTTGGACTTTCAATCGCGCGGGAAATTGTCGTCGCGCACGGCGGGCGTGTCGGCGTGCGCAGCCAGGTCGGAAAAGGGAGCGAATTTTATTTCATCTTGAACGCGACGGACGGGGAGAATTCCTGAAAAATGGTCGGGGCGGTGAGATTCGAACTCACGACCTCTTGTACCCGAAACAAGCG
>CAZFNB010000378.1:0-3740 GCA_964520235.1 uncultured Bifidobacterium sp.
GCGCGCGCCCGTTGGGCGTCGCGTCGAGCCGCATTGCCACGATCAGCATCCCCTTCAACACCAATCTGCCCGCCGCGCTGAACGCCACGAACCTCCAGTGGACGACTCCTGATCGAACCGTGCCGTGGTTCGCGCAAAACCGCGTAACGCATGATGGTGACGTCGCGGCCCAAAGCGGCGTCATCACCAACAACGGCAGTTCCGCCTTGCAAGCTTTTGTCTCCACGCCGGGCACGCTGACGTTCTGGTGGAAGGTTTCGTCCGAGGAAGGATTTGATTTTCTCCGGGTCTATGTGGATCAAAGCGCCGTACCGTTGTTCAGCATCTCGGGCGAAACGGATTGGGAACAAAGAACCATCACGTTCACCAACGGACAATCGCACCAGGTGCGCTGGGTCTATTCCAAGGACGGCAGCGTCAGTGCCGGACGGGATGCGGGCTTTTTGGACGAAGTCAAGTTCACCGTGCCGCCGCCTGTGGTGAGTATCGCGCCAGCAACTTTGACCGTCAGCAGCGGGGGAACTGCAAGTTTCTTTGCCACCACGCTGAGTTATGACAAACCCATCGTGTATCAGTGGACACTGAATGGAACAAATCTCCCGGGCGCAACCAATCAAACGCTTTTACTGGCGAACGTCAGGCGAAAAGACCGTGGCGCATATGCCGTGCGGGTCGCAAACCCGGGCGGCAGCGTGCTTGTGAGCAACGCCATGTTGAATGTGATCGTCCAGCAAAGGATGAGCGATATGAGTTGTTCAAGCAACGGATGCGTGGAGGTGTTGTCTCGCGATGCCGACGGCAGCCCGATGAGCGAAGCGATGCTGCCCAGGTTCGAAGCCCAATTCAGCGTTGATTTGATTCACTGGCAGGCATTGTCGGAGCCGTTGGTCGTGACGAACGGGTCGTTTCTGCTCCGAGATCCCGAGGCAGCGCGCTGGCCCCGGCGGTTTTACCGGATGGTGGAACGCTGATGGACGCCCCCGGTTTTCCCATGTGCGCCGGAACGCACAGTTCTCTTTTGCCCCCGGCTGTGCTATAAACGGCCTGTACGTTTATGAAGATCAAGAGCGATTCCAATCGTGAACCGGCCATCGCCGCGTTCACGTTGGTCGAAATCCTCGTGGTCATCGCCATCATCGCGATACTCGCCGCGATCCTTCTGCCCGCCCTCGGCAAGGCGAAGGAACGTGCCAAGAGCATCACCTGTATCAACAACCTCAAACAACTCACGCTGGCTTCGGTGATGTATTCAGCGGACAACAATGGGATGCTTGCCGAAAACAACCGCTCAGGCATGGGAAGCAACTCGTGGGTGTTGGGCAACATGACCGTGGAGGCGGACGCCATCAACACGCAATTGATCAGGCAGGGGAAACTGTTTCCCTACGCAAACCACGTTGCCAGCTACCGATGTCCTGCGGACGCGTCGAAAAGTCCTTATTCGGGATCGCCGCGCGTGCGCAGTTATTCCATGAACTCGTGGATGGGCAGCCGCTACATGGAAAATTATCCCTCGGCCACTGGCTACCGCTCTTTCGTCAAGGACAGTGAGCTGGCGCGCGCGGGCGCTGCTTCGCTCTGGTTGTTCGCAGATGAACATGAAGCCAGCACGGATGACGGATGGTTCGTGGTCACCATGGACGACAGCCAGCCGTTTGCGAGTTTTCCGGCGACGCATCACCAGGCCAGTTTTACGTTCGGCTATCTCGATGGTCGCGCAGACCGTCAGAAGGTCACTGACCCCGGCACGCCGACTTCTGCTGCCTCTTCCAAGGACGTGGTCACGGGCAGGCAGTACTCCAGAAACAATCTCGACTGGCTACGGCTTAAGAGCATCACGACGGTTCGTTAAACCGCAAACTCCGGCTGCTCTTTCACCGCAATTCAAATTCGCCCACCACAGGCAGATGATCCGATGCGGTGGATGTTGGGATCCAGATCTTCAGCGCTTTGATATTCGCATTTTGAGACGTCCAGATGTAATCAATCCGCCGTTTGGCATCGGCGGCTGGATAGCTGAAACCTTGGCCTTGGCCGGCCACTTGCCAGCCATCAGCAAACGATTCATTGAGTTTTGCGTACGTGCGACTGCCGGGAGTGTCATTGAAATCACCGCACAACAGGACCGGCAAACCGGCATGGCTCGTTGCCACGGTTGTGATTTGATTCGCGTTCGACAACCGCTCCGAGTCGTCGGGCCGGTAATCCAGATGGGTGTTCAACAGGCGCAGCTTGTGCCCGTGAACATCCAATGTCACTTGCAACAATCCCCGCTGTTCGCGTGGCCGGATCATTTGGTAGTGAAGGTTTGTGGCAGCCAGGATGGGAAAACGGGACAGCACGGCATTGCCGTATTCGCCGCCTTGGTAAGCGATGTTGTTGCTGAAGACGGATGTCATTCCCGTCAGTGCTGCGAGTTCTTTTGGCAGATCGCGTCGCGATGTGCGTGCGACGCCATTGTCCACCTCCTGCAATGCGACGATGTCCGCCCGCTCGGATTTGATCAAACTAGCAATCCGCTCCAAATCCACCCGGCCATCAAGCCCCTCACCGTGATGGATGTTCCAGGTCATCACACGGATGATGGCAGGCTCTGCCTGGCGCGATGAAACGCAACCCGCCAGAACAGACAACATCAACAAAGACGCAAGCGTGCGATGCACAATTGCCCACGTGTCTTGCAAGAATCTTGAGTTTCCAAGCGCAATCTGGTGTGTCATGTTTGGGTCATCACCATGAGTTTCAATCAGAACGAGCATCCTGTTATGGCGAACGTTTGGGCAAGCAAAACCTTTTCAAGCCGCGTCCTGCCGTTGCTTTTTTTTTGCAGCGGTCTTGTGCTGGTCTTCAACATGCAAGCCACGGAGATTTTTTATCCATCCGGGTTTCAGGTCTTCAAGGGCGGCGCGGCGGTTCTGCTGGAGGACTACGCCACGCTGCCGCTCTCCGGGCGCGGTGGCTCGATTGCAAATTTCAATCCATCACCCAACATGGCGGACCAACTTGCGCGCCAGACGTTCCTGCGTTCCGAACCGGCCAGTGCGCCGCTGTCCGACATCCGGTTCTTCGTCACGGACTTGAACCGCAATCTTTACATCCTCACCAAAAGCAACCGCGCGTTCACCGCTTACATAAACTTTCAATCCATCTTTCCACGCTACTACAACGCCGGTGGGTTTGCGGGTGGGCTGAATCCCATCGCGTTCGATCCCGAGTACGCAACCAACGGACTTTTTTATACGGCGCATCTGGAAACGAACTCGACCGCCAGCGCCATGCCCATCAATGCGAACCTTCCTTCGTTGAACCTGACCGGGTACACCACTACCACGCGGATCAATCCGCCCACGGGGACGATTCGTTATGAAAGTGTTTTGGTGGAATGGCACGATACCAATATCAACAACGGAACATTTGAAGGTACAGCGCGTGAAATCATACGCATCGGACTTAACGATCGCATTCATCCGCTTGGTGACATGATGTTCAATCCACTCGCCCAACCCGGCGACCCGGATTACAGGAATCTTTACCTCGCGGTTGGTGACGGATCCGCGGGCGAAAACTCGGCGACACGCACCACACCCCAGCGTCTGGATGCCGTGCAAGGCAAGATTCTTCGCATCACACCGGACTTGAACCTGCGTCTCACCGATGAGATCAGCAGCAACGGCCGATACCGCGTCCCGACAAACGGCATTGACCCGAATCCGTTCGCAAACAACAGTGCGACGTTCACC
>CAZFNB010000379.1:0-3738 GCA_964520235.1 uncultured Bifidobacterium sp.
CGGACACGGGCGTGATCGGTGGCAGCCACTCGCACGAGTTCATGGTGCCCGCGGACACGGGCGAAAACGACGTGGTGTTCTGCGAGGCGTGCGGTTACGCAGCGAACATCGAGAAGGCCACGAGCGGCATCCCGAAGACGGCGTCGCGCGAACTTGGCGCTGCGCCGGAAAAATTTGCGACACCGGGCGTGCTGACGATCGAAGCGCTGGCGAAAGAACCTTACAAAGTTCCGGCGAACCGCCAGATCAAGACGCTGGTCTATGTAGCCGACAGCAAACCGGTCATCATCCTCGTTCGCGGGGACGATCAGTTGAACGAAACGAAGTTCATGGCGCGCACCGGTGCCGTGGCCGCAAGGCCAGCCACGCCGGAAGAAATCGTTTCGTTGCTTGGCGCAAAGCCGGGTTCGCTGGGCGCGGTCGTGAAAGTTCCGGCAGATGTGAAGGTTCTTGCCGATGAACGGTTGCGCGGTGCGAATGAGATGACCACCGGCGCGAATGAAGACGGTTTTCATCTTCGCAACGTTTCCATCGAGCGCGACATCAAGGTCACTGAGTGGCATGACTTGCGGACTGTCGCCGTCGGAGAGCCGTGCGTGAAGTGCGGCAAGTCGTTGAAGATCCGCCGCGCCATCGAAGTCGGCCACGTCTTCAAGCTCGGCACGAAGTATAGCGAGAAGTTGAACGCGACATTCCTCGATGCTGACGGTTCACGCAAACCGTGCGTCATGGGTTGTTATGGCATCGGCGTCACGCGGACGTTGCAGGCGATCATCGAGCAGTGCAACGACAAGGACGGCATCGTCTGGCCGATGAGCGTCGCGCCGTATCAGGTCTGCATCACGCCGTTGAGCGTAGCGGCGGACAATCCTTGCATGAATCTGGCCGAAAAACTTTACGCCGAACTCGCAGGGCAGGGGATTGAAGTCATCCTTGATGACCGCGATGAACGTCCCGGAGTAAAATTCAAGGACGCCGACCTAGTCGGTTTCCCGATCCGCGTGAGCATCGGAGAAAAATCGCTGGCCAAGGGTGAAGTGGAAATCAAGCCGCGCAACGCGGCCATGAAGGTTGTAAAGGCGGACGAGGCGCTGGCACAGGTGCTCGCGCTGGCCGGCAGGTGAGCGCCGGGTTCAATCCCTGGGCTTGAACGACGACTCGCGGGAGAGCTGCTCCCAAAGCTTGCGCTCGTGCTCGCTGATTTTCTGCGGCAATTCCACCGTGGCCATCACGATGAGGTCGCCGTTGCCGCCATCGCGTTGTGGAAAGCCGCGACCGCGCACGCGCAATTTTTGTCCATTCTGTGTGCCGGGTGGGATGCGGATGTTCACGCGTTCGGCGAGTGTCGGCACACTGATGTTGGTGCCAAGCACGGCCTCCCACGGCGCGAGTTGGGCTTCGTAAATCAGGTTTGCGCCGTCAACATCAAAATCCGGATGCCGTGCAAATTTCACGCGCAGGAAAAGATCACCTGCCTCGCCGCCACCCGAACCGGCCTGTCCGCGGCCCGCAAGCCGGAGTCGCTGGCCTTCCATGACGCCTGCGGGGATTTTCACCTGATAGGATTCGGTTTTGTTGACACGTCCCGCGCCACCGCAGGTGGAACAGGTGCGTTGCCCGCGCATCCCGCTGCCCGCGCAATTCTCGCATTCGACGGCGTGTTTGACGTTCACTGCACGCACGGAGCCGCGCATCGCTTCATCCAGCGTGACCATGATGTCGCCCTCGATGTCGCGCCCGCGTTCGGTGGATTCGCCGCCGCCGAAATCATTTTGCGGCCTGGAGCCTCCGGCGCGGCGCGAACCGAACACCTGCTCAAAGAAGTCACTGAAGCCCGTGCCGCCGAAATGGAATTCAAAATCCGCCTTGCCCGGGCCGCCTGAGCGTCGCCGCGTGTTGCCAAGGTTTTCCCATCCCGGCGGCGGGCGGAAATCCGAGCCGGACTGCCAGTTCGCGCCGAGTTCGTCGTAGCGCTTGCGCTTCGCGGGATCACCAAGCACTTCGTAGGCTTCGTTGATCTCCTTGAACTTTTCCTCGGCTTTTTTCTTGTCCTTGGCGACGTCGGGATGATGCTCGCGTGCCAGTTTGCGGAAAGCTTTTTTGATGTCGGCATCACTCGCGTTTCGAGGCACACCGAGACTGGCGTAATAATCTTTGTATTGGACGGACATCCTGTGAGGGAATGATGCGCTTTGACGGCGCTTTGTCAAAATAGTTTGCCAAAGGAAAATCGCCGGCGGCCCGGGCCACCGGCGATCTGGCAAGTCAGTTTGTTCAGCGATCTTTCCCCGTGTTGATCACCACAACCCGAGTGAATCCGCCGTCATCCGTCCTGGTCCACACCCGTAATAGCAGCCTGCTGCCTTTCGACTCGGACACCAGCTTTCTTACATCCCCGACGGACTCCACGGTTTGACGGTTTACTTCAATGATCACATCGCCGGCCTTCAACTGCGTTGATGCAGGTGAATCGTCGCTCACGTTTACGACCAGTGCACCTTTGATGTTCTCCGGGACGTTGTTCTGTTCCCGGGTACGGGAGTCCAGATTACCCAGTTCGAGACCGTTCAACATGTCGTTGTTCCTGGCATCGGATGACTTTGCATCCTCTTCCTCGAGATTTGCTCCGGAAGAATTGGGCTGTTCGCCGAGCGTGACATCCAGGCTCTTTTGCTTCCCGTCGCGAATGATCGTGAGTGTGACTTTGGCTTTCGGACGCAATTGGCCTATGCTTACGCGGAGGTGCGGTCCATCTGTGATTTTTTTTCCATTTACAGCAGTGATGACATCGTAGGGTTTCAAGCCCGCCTGTGCCGCAGGTGAGTTGGGTTGTACGCTGGTCACAACGGCACCGTTCTCTTCAGGTAGTTTCAGTTCAGAAGCCAGATCGCTGTCAACGGAACCGAAACCGACGCCAAGAAAACCGCGGCGCACTTTGCCGTCGGTGACGATACGATCGAGCACCGAGCGCGCAAGATTGACAGGCACGGCGAATCCGACGCCTGCGTTCGCACCGCTCACGCTTGCGATGGATTGATTGATGCCGATGAGGCGTCCATCCACGTCCACAAGTGCGCCGCCGGAATTGCCCTGATTGATCGGCGCGTCTGTCTGGACGAAATCCTCGTAACCACCCTGTCCGAGGATGCCGGAAGAGCGCCCCAGAGCGCTGATGATTCCCTTGGTCACGCTCTGGCCCACGCCAAATGGATTGCCGATGGCCAGCACCACATCTCCGACTTCGAGCGAATCACTATCGCCAAGCGTGATGGGTTTCAGGTTTGGTGCATCCGTCTTGAGCACCGCGATGTCCGTTTGTGGGTCGCTGCCCACCACCCTGGCTTTGTATTCGGTTTTGTCGTTCGAGAGTTTTATCCGCACTCCATCGGGATCGGCGCCATCGACGACGTGGTTGTTTGTGAGGATGTAGCCATCCTCGCTGACGATGACTCCCGAACCGAGTGCGCGGTTTTGTTGCTTGAACGACCGGCCCTGGCGCGGATCTATCCCAAAAAACTGGTTGAACATCGGATCGTCAAAGAACGGATGCATTCGACGGAAGGTCACCGTGCGTGTGGAAAGCACGGTTACGACGCTGGGCGTCACACGCTTCAATGCCGGAGCGTAGCTCACTCCGGAACGGCTTCGGTCTAGCGGGCGTGTGTCTTCCTTCAGCTTCGGTGCGTCGGCATCTTTGGCGATCATGGCAATCGCTGCGAAACCGATGGCTCCAAGGGC
>CAZFNB010000380.1:0-3737 GCA_964520235.1 uncultured Bifidobacterium sp.
GATGACTTTTTCCAGGCCCACAAACGCCCCGCCACAGATGAACAGGATGTTCGTGGTGTCCACGCGGATGTATTCCTGCTGAGGATGTTTGCGCCCGCCTTGGGGTGGAACATTGCAAGTCGTGCCTTCGAGGATTTTCAACAGCGCCTGTTGCACGCCCTCGCCGGAAACGTCGCGTGTGATGGATGGGCCTTCGGACTTGCGCGTGATCTTGTCAATCTCGTCAATGTAAATGATGCCGCGTTGGGCGCGCTTCACATCGTATTCCGCGCTTTGCAGCAGGCGGAGGATGATGTTCTCAACGTCCTCTCCAACGTAGCCCGCCTCGGTGAGCGTGGTGGCGTCCGCGATCGCAAAGGGCACATCGAGAATCTTCGCGAGCGTTCGCGCGAGCAGCGTCTTGCCCGAGCCGGTCGGCCCGACCATAAGGATGTTGCTCTTCTCGATCTCAACGTCCGCGTGCGGCCCGGCTGGTGTGGATTTTTCCTTTGACTCACCTTCGACGGACGGTTCGGGATTGATGCGTTTGTAGTGGTTGTGAACCGCCACGGCCAGGGTTTTCTTGGCGTGCTCCTGCCCGATGCAATGCAGATCAAGCTGGCGTTTTATCTCGGCAGGTTTTGGGACTGCAAGCTTCGGCTGTCGTTTCTCGGCCTGAAGTTGCATCTCGCGGTCGAGAACGTTTTTGCAAAGGATGATGCAGTTGTCGCAGATGTAAACACCGGGTCCGGCGACGAGCTTGCGGACTTCTGCGTGCGATTTGCCGCAGAAGCTGCACATGGTGATGTTTGTCGGGCGGGCCATCTGAATGTTCGGGTGCGAGGCGGTGGATCAGACCACGACCGAGGTTTTGTCCGGCAACGTCGTGATTTCCTTGCGCGATTGGACGACGTGATCCACGAGGCCATAAGCTTTCGCCTCCTCCGCCGACATGAAATTGTCACGGTCGCAATCCTTGTCCACCTGTTCGATGGATTTTCCGGTGTGCTTCGAGAGTATTCCGTTCAAGCGCTGCTTGAGCTTGAGCATGTATTTGACGCGGATCTCGACATCGCTGGCCTGACCTTCCGCACCGCCGAGCACCTGATGGATCATGATGTTCGCGTTGGGCAGCGCGTAACGCTTGCCTTTTGTCCCCGCTGACAGCAACACCGCGCCCATGCTTGCGGCCTGCCCGATGCAATACGTGTTCACGTCGCACGTCAGGTATTGGATCGTGTCGTAAATCGCCAGACCCGCCGTGACGCTTCCGCCGGGGGAATTGATGTAGAGATGCACGTCCTTCTTTGGATCGGACATCTGAAGAAACAGGAGTTGAGCGATGATGATGTTGGAAACGGTGTCATCCACGGCGGTGCCGAGGAAGATGATCCTGTCCACCAGCAACCGGGAATAGATGTCCCAACTCCGCTCGCCGCGTCCCGTTTGCTCCACAACCACGGGAACGAGGAAATTCTGTGCATTTCGTTCTTTTGTCATTCCGGGCGCAACGTAGCGGAGCACCGGAACAGCGTCAAGCAGCGGACTGGCCCCGTCTGCGAACAACCAAAAAACAAAAATTGCGTCATTGACACCCACCGCGCATTCTGGTTTTATCTGCGCCCCTTTGGGAAAATTTTAATTTATGTACGCAGTCCTTGAAACCGGAAGCAAACAGTATCGCGTCAGCGCGGGCGATACGCTCGAAATCGAACGCCTCACAGCCGAGGCCGGCAAGCCCGTCACGTTTGACCGCGTGCTGCTCGTCAGCAACAATGGCAAGGTCACCGTGGGTTCACCCACCGTCACCGGTGCCACGGTCACCGCTGACGTCGTCGAGCACATCCGCGGCGAGAAGAAGCTCACTTTCAAGATGAAGCGCCGCAAAGGTTATCACAAGAGCATCGGCCATCGCCAGGAACTGACCGTCGTGAAGGTCAAGTCCATCAACGCCTGATCTCTTACGCCAACAACAATCCACTCTCAACCCTCAATTCGTTATGGCACATAAAAAAGGTCAAGGAAGCGTCAAGAACGGACGCGACAGCGTCAGCAAACGGCTTGGCGTGAAAGAATACGGCGGCGAACTCGTCACCGCCGGCAGCATCATCGTCCGCCAGCGCGGATCGAAATTCGTCGCCGGTGAAAACGTCGGCACGGGCCGCGACTGGACGTTGTTCGCGTTGAAGGATGGCCGCGTGAAGTTCGACAAGGATGGCCGGCGCGTCAACATCGTGGCCGAAGCCGCCAAGAACTGACGTTCACAAAGCGATTTCAGGCGAGGCCATGCGCCTCGCCTTTTTTATTTCAGCGGTTTACGCTTCCTCTCGCACAGAGCAAGGCCGGGAAAGAACTCAAGAGCACGAATTCAGGTCATGTTCATAGATGAAATCAAAGTCTTCGCTCGCGCCGGTCACGGCGGGAAAGGCTGCGTTGCGTTTCATCGCGAGGCCTACATCCCCAAGGGAGGACCCAGCGGTGGCAACGGCGGTCGTGGCGGCGACGTGATTTTGCAGGCTGACCACGACCTCAACAATCTCATTGCCCAGTATTACACGCCGCGGCTCATCGCCGAGCGCGGCGAGGGTGGCATGGGCAAGGGTATGGACGGGCGCGCCGGCAAAGACCTCATCATCAAAGTCCCTTGCGGCACGCTTATCTGGCGGCTGCCTTCAACGCCGAAGCCCGCTGACGAAACCGAGGACGAGGAAACTTCGGACGAAAGCCCGATCTTCAAAAGCAGCGCCAGCCAGCGTCCTGTCATCCGCAGCGCAGGAAGCATCAAGGCGGTTGAAATTGACCTGAGCCAGGAGGACGAAAGCTCGTCCGCTGCCACCGACGCCGCCAAGGGAGAACTCATCGCCGACCTCACACAACACGGGCAGCAATTCATCCTGTGCAAAGGCGGGCGCGGTGGATTGGGAAATCGAAATTTCGCCACCGCACGCCGGCAGACTCCGCGCTTCGCGCAGCCCGGCGAGCCTGGCGATGAAGGCGATTTTCTCCTCGAGCTTCGCATCATGGCCGAGGTGGGTCTCGTCGGTTATCCGAACGCAGGCAAGTCCACGCTGCTCACGGCCATTTCCCGCGCGCGCCCAAAAATCGCACCGTATCCGTTCACCACGTTGCATCCCCAGATCGGTATCGTCGAATACGCGGATTACAAACGTCTAACCGTTTGCGACGTGCCCGGCCTTATCGAGGGCGCGCACCGTAACGTCGGTCTTGGGCACGAATTTCTTCGTCACATCCAACGCTGCAAAATCCTTGTGTTGTTGCTCGACATGGCCGGATCGGACAATCGCGCCCCCTGGGATGACTACGCGCAACTGCTGAATGAGCTGGAACTCTACGACCCCGCACTGCTCGAAAAACCGCGCTACATCGTCGCCAACAAAATGGACGAGGCCGTGGCCGAGGAGAACCTCAAGAAATTCAAGCGCAAGGTGAAGAAGGCGTCGGTGCTGCCCATCTCTGCTGCATTTGATGAGGGAATGGACAAGTTCAAGACGTTGATGCGCGAAGCTGTGGAGCAAGCCGAATCGTAGCCGCAACGCATCGGGACTTTGTGCGGGACTTCAAGCCGGCATCGCCGGTCAATTTTTTGGTGTCAGGGGTGTGAAATAGTAAACCACGACGTAAGTGGCGGGAACCTCACCGGCATTCCGCAGGCGCGTGACGGCGTTCGCCGCAAAAAAGATCACCGAACCCGGCCCGGCGATCTGCGTCTTCCCGTCGAATGTCGCCTCGATTGTGCC
>CAZFNB010000381.1:0-3736 GCA_964520235.1 uncultured Bifidobacterium sp.
GGTCAGATCATCGGGCAGATCGGCAAACTCCGGGTTGAGCATTGCCAAAAGTGAACGGAAGGCTTCTTCCTTGCCGCTGTGCGGTGTCGCCGTGACCAGTACCAGATGGCGATTCGGATCATCCGCCAACGCCGTCACCAGTTCATAGCGCTGATGTTTGCCGCCGCGCTGCTTCTCGGACTGGTACTCAGGCTCATGGCCGTGAACGCGCCGCCCACGAACGTCGCAGCCAAGGAATCACCAGAAGCTCAAGCCATGTCCGCCATCGGCACCAACGAAGTCGCCAAAACGGACGGACGACGCTGAACCCGGCCCGGCGGTTTTTTCACGATTTCAGAACACTCCGCAGATAGCGGCCGGTGTGGCTGGCCTCGCACTTCAAGATTTCCTCCGGCGGCCCCTGCGCCACAATCTGTCCGCCGCCCTCGCCGCCTTCCGGCCCGAGATCAATCACCCAATCCGCCGTCTTGATGACATCCAGATTGTGCTCGATGACGATGAGCGTGTTGCCCGAGGCGCGGAGTTTGCCGAGAACCTCCAGCAGTTTTGCCACATCGTGGAAATGCAGGCCCGTTGTCGGCTCGTCCAGGATGTAGAGCGTTCGGCCTGTTTGCTTGCGACTGAGTTCGGCGGCGAGTTTGATGCGTTGCGCTTCGCCGCCGCTCAATGTGGTCCCTGATTGGCCAAGTTTGATGTAGCCAAGACCGACTTCCGCCAGCGTCAGCAGCGGATCGAAAATCTGCGGCACGGAACGGAAGAAATTCACACCTTCGTCCACCGTCATGTCCAGCACGTCGGCGATGTTCATGCCTTTGTAGGAAATCTCAAGCGTCTCGCGATTGTAACGGCGGCCATTGCAGTTCTCGCACGTCACATAGACCGGCGGCAGAAAATTCATCTCGATCTTGATGAGGCCGTCGCCCTGGCATTTCTCGCAGCGCCCGCCTTTCACGTTGAAGCTGAACCGCCCGGACTCATAACCGCGCACGCGCGCCGTGGGCAGCTTGGCGAACAGATCACGGATGGCGTTGAACATTCCCGTATAGGTCGCCGGGTTGCTGCGTGGCGTCCGGCCGATCGGCGTCTGGTCAATCACCACCAGTTTGTCCAGCCCCTCGAAACCTTTCAGCGCCTTGTGCGCGCCGGGCCGCTCCTTCGAGCCGAAAAATTTCCTGAACAGCGCGCGCCGCAAAATATCGTCCACCAGCGTGCTCTTGCCCGAGCCGCTCACGCCCGTCACACACGTGAACAGGCCGATGGGGAATCGCGCATCTATGCTTTTCAAATTGTTTTCCGTCGCACCGAGCACTTCGATCCACCCACGATCCTTGTTGATTGGCTTGCGCTGCTTTGGGACGGCAATCGAAAGGTCACCGGTGAGATAGCGGCCCGTGAGCGACTTTTGATTTGCCAGAACATCCTTGAGCGCCCCGGATGCGACCACCTCTCCGCCGCGCACGCCTGCGCCCGGCCCCAGATCGAGGATATAATCCGCAGCTTGAATCGTATCCGCATCATGCTCAACCACGAGAACGGTGTTCCCCAGATCGCGAAGCCCCTTCAACGTCACAAGCAGCCGGTCATTGTCGCGCTGATGCAACCCGATGCTCGGTTCATCCAGAATATAAAGCACGCCGACCAACCCCGCGCCGATCTGCGTCGCCAGCCGGATGCGCTGTGCCTCGCCGCCGGACAACGATCCGCTCTCGCGATTCAACGTGAGATAACCCAGCCCGACGTTTTTCAAGAAACCGAGCCGCGCGCGGATCTCCTTGATGACCTCGCCCGCAATCTTGAGTTGAAACTCCGTCAGCTTGAGATTCGCAAAGAATTCATCCGCCTTGTCCACTGACAACAGACAAACATCCATGATGGACAAACCGGGAATGGTAGGGCGCGTCACTCCGTGCGCGCCGCTTTGGTTCGGTGGGGCGAGGCTACTGGCGAGCCGGCTCGCGGGGACGCTCGCCCCACCCAACGTGACCGCCAAGATTTCCGGCCTCAGCCGTTTGCCCTGACACGCGTCACAAAACTGCGGGCTCATGAACGCCTTGAGCCGGTTGCGCGTGAACTCGCTCTCGCTCTCCGCGTAAAGCCGCTCCATGTTCGGCAACACGCCCTCGAACGGACGATTCACCGTGCTCGCCTTGCCCGCGCGCCAGAATTGAAACGTGATCTCCGTTTCGCCCGAACCGTGCATCAACACTCGCTTGAAATCATCCGGCAGATTTTTGTACGGCGCTTCGAGATTTACACCGTAATGCCCCGCCACCGCTTTGAGCATCGCCTTGTAATAAACAATCATCCGCTTGCCGCCGCGCCGCCACGGCAACACCGCACCCGACTCCAGCGACTTCTCGTTGTCCGGCACGACGAGTCCTTCATCAAAAACCATTTTTTGCCCCAGCCCATGACAGACCGGACACGCGCCGTTCGGCGAGTTGAACGAAAAATGTTTCGGCGTCGGCTTCTCGTAACTCTTGCCTGTCCCAGGCGAATACATGCGATTCGAGTGTAACGTCTCGATCCACTTTTCTTCTGTAGCAGCCGGCGTGAGTCGGCTCTGACTTGCCCCGGAAGATGGAGCGGACTGACGTCCGCTGCTACGTGAATCAATCGGCAACTGATGCAACGTCACGATCACCCCTTGACCCCAACGCAACGCCGTCTCCACCGAGTCCTGCAACCGCACGCGCACCTTGTCTTCCATCACGAGCCGATCCACTACCGCTTCAATCGTGTGATTCTGCTTTGCATCCAGCTTCACGCGCACGTTTGGGTCGGTAAGTTCAACCAGTTCACCATCCACCCGCGCGCGGACGAAACCCTCCCGCTGCAACCGTTCGATCACATCGCGGAACTCGCCCTTCTGTTTGCTCACCACCGGCGCGAGCAACATCACCTTCGTCCGCTCCGGCAACGCGAGGATTTTGTCCACAATGTCGCTCGTGGTTTGCGCCACGATGGGTTCGCCCGTGTCTGGACAATGCGCCTGACCGACATGCGCATAGAGCAACCGGAGGTAATCGTATATCTCCGTCGTGGTCGCGACCGTTGAGCGCGGGTTCATGCCGCTCGTGCGCTGCTCGATGGCGATGGCCGGCGACAGACCCTCGATGTAATCCACCTCCGGCTTTTGCATCTGATCGAGGAACTGCCGCGCGTAGGCTGAGAGACTTTCCACGTATTTGCGCTGCCCCTCGGCGTAGATCGTGTCGAACGCGAGCGACGATTTCCCGCTGCCGCTCAGGCCGGTGATGACCACCAGTTTGTCACGCGGGATTTCGAGCGTGAGATTCTTGAGATTATGCTCCCGCGCCCCGCCGATCCGGATGAATTCTTTGCTCATGTTACCGAATTGCTTGACTCAAATAATCCAGCAGCGTAGGGCCGATTTCGCGAGGAGGAAAGGAAAGAAGTCGTGGCGAATTCCGCACACTGTTGGGCTGCGGATGGTCCGCCACATCTGCCGCCGCTGTCCAAAGGTCACGAGCCCTAGCCATGAGGTCACTTTTACTGACGTGTGGTGTTATCGAGTATGTGCTAGCATCAGTCGGAATGTTGAAACACATCGTTACTGCGATCGCGCTGATCGTTGTTTGGGGACTCGCCAGTAGCACGTTCGCCGCGACCATTGTGTTGGAGGCGGAGAACGGCACGCGCACCGGAACGGCGGTTGCCACGGCGGTCGCAGGGTATTCCGGTACGGGTTACGTTACCGGGTTTGATGCGACGG
>CAZFNB010000382.1:0-3721 GCA_964520235.1 uncultured Bifidobacterium sp.
AGAATCTTGAAGCGCTTGTCACCTGAAGCGTGTTCCAACGCGGCTTGGAGCTGCTGTTTCCGAGGTCTGGCGAGTGTGGCATTCATGCATGGACGCAATCTTTTGGTGCGCCAATGTGAATGTGAGGAAACCTAGAAATGACTTCTTTCCGAAATTTGCGAATTACTCAACGCCTATTGCGGACTGTCGAGTATCCTGCTGTGAAAACACATCAACAGGCGTCAAAGTCATCGGGTTTTCATGATCAAGAAAATCCCGGCAGATGGAGAAGAAGTCATGCCGGGTTTGGCAGCGGCGGATTTGGTGAAGAAAATTCCCTGAGACGCCTTCGCCAAGGTAATTCATGAATTTCTTCATCCGCTCGCACTGAATTTTTTCCGGTGCGTCAAAGCTGGCCTGCGATTCCCAGAGCGCCTCGATGTAAGCCAGCACTTCGCGTCCGGTCGGAAATGTCACCGGCTCGCCGCGCAACCGTTGGCGGATTTGATTGAACAGCCATGGACTGCGGATCACGCCGCGACCGATCATCAATCCGCGAGCCTTGGTTTGCGCCAAGACATCGAGGGCTTGATCGGCGGAATAAACATGGCCGTTGGCGCAGACAGGGCACTTCATCGTTTCAGCAGCCTGTCGAATCAAATTGTAGTGCACCGGCAACCGATACATTTGTGAAACGGTGCGCGAGTGAACCGTCAGTAAATCGAGCGAGTGTTTTGCAAAGATGGGCAGCAACTCGGCGAACTCAGCGGGTGACTCGAAACCCACGCGCGTCTTCACTGTGAACTTGATGCTCACCGCGTCACGCAACGCGCCGAGGATGGAATCAATCCGCTGTGGTTCACGCAGCAATCCGCCGCCGGCGCATTTCTTGTAAACGATGGGCGCAGGGCAGCCGAGGTTCAGGTCAATTGCCGCGACAGGAAGTTGTTGCAGTTCCTTAGCAGTACGGACCAGTGATGGGATGTCATTGCCGATCATCTGTGCGATGACAGGCCGGCCAGTTGAATTGTTCTCGATGGATTCGACAATCCAACTCTCGGGTCGCGACACTGCATGGACGCGGAAGTATTCCGTCCAATAAACATCCGCGCCACCGTAGCGATGCATGAGATTCCAGAACGCGCCGTCCGTCACGTCCTGCATCGGCGCGAGGGCGAGAAAAATTTCCGGGCCGTGCAGCAACGCATCAAGCTGTTCGTGAATGTTCAATTCGCGAAGTGTGGCTCAAGATCAAGGGGCGGAGCGAACAGATTTTATGACTGTGGGCGGGGTTTGCGTTCGATCGCCAGGCTTGCCATCGCTCCGGTACAAAACGTAATCGTTGAGCCGATCATCACGTACCATTGCCACGAGATTTTCAATTGAAGCCACACGAACAGCATGGCTGCGATTCCTACGACGACCCCGCATAGCGCTCCGGCCGGGCCGACGCGCTTCGCAAACGTGCTCAACAAAAAAAGTCCAAGCACAGGTCCGTTGGTGAACGAGGCGATGGCAAGCACCGCGTCCACGCCGCGACCTTTCATGGCGATGGCAAGCATGGCCACGGCGATTTGCACGACACCCCAGATGGCCGTGAACAGGCGCGAAACGTTGAGGTAATGCGCGTCGGATTTTCCTGGAGCGAACACAGGCCGGTAAAAATCCGTCACCGCCGTGGCCGCAAGCGAGTTGAGGGAACTGGACAATGTGCTCATGGCTGCCGCAAAGATTGCCGCCACAACCAGACCGATGACCCCCACGGGGAGTTGTGTGACGATGAAATGCGGAAATACGCGGTCGGCTTTGGCGGCAACTTCCGGCGGCAACGGCCCGGCCTTTTGATAAAAAGCGAACAGCATGACTCCGATCAAAAGAAACAATGCGAACTGCGCGAAGATCACCAGGCCGCTTGTCAGCAAAGCGACCGACGCCTGCCTCGGATTCTTTGCGCAAAGATAGCGTTGCACCATCAATTGATCCGTGCCGTGAGTGGCAGCGGTGAGGAACGCTCCGCCAATCACACCCGCCCAGAACGTGTAGCCACGCGCCAGACTGAAACTGAAATCGAACAGATTGAACTTTTGAAATTCGCCGCCGACAGCAACGACCTCGTTCCAGCCGCCGGGAATTTTTCCCAGCAACACAAACGCCGCGACGATTGCGCCAACGAGATAAACGACCAGTTGAATCGCATCCGTCCATATCACTGCCGCCATGCCGCCCAGGTAGGTGTAGGCGATTGTCACCACGCCGATGATGAGGATGGAAACGGGGTCCGCCCAGCCCGTCATCGCCACAAGAACAATCGCGGTCAGGAAAAGGCGGATGCCGTCGGCGAGCGAGCGTGTGATGAGAAACAACGAAGCCGCCGTGCGTTTGACGCGCCCGCCGAAACGCTGGTCGAGCACCTGATAGACAGTGAACAGTTCGCCTTTGAAGTAGAGCGGAATGAAAAAAATCACCACCACGACCCGTCCGATGAGATAACCGAAGACCAGTTGCAGAAATGTAAGGTTGCCGCCGATGCCGTCCTTGGTTGCCGCAAACGCGAAAGCCGGCACGCTGATGAAAGTGACGGTGGAGGTTTCAGTCGCGACGATCGAACCCATCAACGCCCACCATGGCGTGTTGCTGTCGGAGAGAAAATAGTCGCGGATGTTGCGTTGCTTGCGGCTGAACCACCAGCCCACGCCCAGTGTGCCGAGCATGTAGATAACGATGATGATGAGGTCAAGCGCGTGTAACTTCATGAATCAGGCGCGTTATTTCTGGAGAAGCGGCGGCTCGAACGCGAGGAAAAACTCTGGGGACAGGATTTGTCGCCCACGCCACGCGGTCGCGGACTTTCAAGCGACGGCAATTTTTGCAACAAGGTTTTCCACTTCTGCTGGAAGCGATCCGCAGATCTCCTCAAACAATGCGCGGCAATCGGATTCCGTCACCTTGAGCGAACGCGCTGCCGCGTGGATGAAACCGCGCGTGGTCTGTTGCGCGTAACCGAGCAGGCCCTGGCGCAACGGCAGCGAATAAATCACCAGTGTGAGGCCATAAACCAGCGTGTGCCAGCCCTGCGCATCGCCGCTGTCCACCGCCGCAAGGTAACGTTGAACGATCCGCTCATCACGCAACGGACGCAAACGTTGCAACTGGGCCTGCCCGATGCGACGACTGGCGCTCGCGAAATCGCGGAGGCTCGCCTCGCGGGAAAGTTGTTGGTCCTGGGCGATCAACTCGCGGGCATGGTTGCACGAGGCGTGGCCATACGCGTCACGGATGGCGGGCAATTCGATGGGAAGGAGAATCTGCTTTTGATAACCCGCCAAAAAATCCCGGAGCGCGGCAAGGCTTGTGACGGGTCGAACCGCAAGCGAGTCCGCCAGCGCGTGCAACGAAACCAATCCGTCCGCCGAGCCGAGTTGCTCGACGAGCGGATGCGCGTCGCCCAGCCATTCGGCGGCGTCCTGCGAAAGTTCCGGTTTTACAGCCCACTGAATCATCGTGCGATTGACCGCAGCACCTGTGCCGCAATCATTGGGATGAAGATGTTTTCGGGCACATGGCTTTGCGAGAAATAAAAGTTTCGGAAGCGCGGAAAAAAACTTGCGGTGCAGTGCGGGCGGCCCGTTTTGTGCGTGAAACTTGCAGGCGCATCCGTCAGCTCGCGCGACGGTTTGCCACCAGGGCGCGCAGGCGATTCTGCGCAAGCCACCCGCATCCCCAAATACCAATCGCGTCCGAC
>CAZFNB010000383.1:0-3693 GCA_964520235.1 uncultured Bifidobacterium sp.
AGCGCTTTCAAGGCAGCGTTCACCGGCTACAGTGACCTCGCCGAGTTTGAGGAGAAAGTCGAGAATCACCTTCGCAAACTCATTTCAGACCGGGTTCAAGCAGTGGAAGGCGGGCGGGTTAATCCGTTATGGACGCAAGGTTCGCCGTTTCGCGGATTGCTCGCGTTCGGCCAGGATCACGAGTTGATTTTTTTCGGACGCACCAAGGCGACGGGCGAAATCATCGAAATGTTGCGCGCCAAGGCCCAGTCACCGGGTGACGCAGCGTTCGTGCTGCTGCTTGGGATGAGCGGTTGTGGAAAATCCTCGCTGGCGCAAGCGGGCGTGATGCCGTTGCTCACACGGCCCGGCGTCGTTGACGGCGTCGGTCTCTGGCGTAAAGCGGTGCTCAGACCTGCCAACCATGCGGATGATCTCCTGGCGGGCCTGGTGCAGGCGATGACTGCGCCGGAGGCCTGCCCTGAAATCAAATCCGCCGGGGACGAACGTGCGCTGGCCGTCAACCTCGCACAATCGCCCGACAGTCTTGTGCCGCCGGTTCGCATGGCGCTGGCTCAAGCGGCCCGGGAAACGGCCGCGCGCGAAAAGCTTGCCGTTGCTCCACAAGCAAGACTGGTGCTGGTGCTCGACCAGTTCGAGGAAATGTTCACAAACGAAAAAATCAGCGCCATGCAGCGCGAGGCGTTCATCGCCGTGATAAACGCGCTTGCGGCGAGTGGAAACGTGTGGTGCATCGCCACCATGCGCAGCGACTGCTGGCATTATTGCGAGCAATCCGCCGGGCTGCGGGCGCTGGTGAATCGCGGCGGACAGTTTCATCTAGCCGGGCCGACACCTTCAGAGCTTGCCCAGATCATTCGCGAACCGGCGCGCGTGGCGGGACTGCGTTTTGAACGGGACGCAACCACAGGACTGGGCCTGGATGAAGTGTTGCGTGACGATTGCGTGGCAGAGCCGATGTCACTGCCTTTGTTGCAGGCGGCGTTGGAAGAGCTTTATCAATCTCGACAATCTGACGGTACGATGACATTTGCCGCGTATCGGGCTGCGGGCGGTTTGACAGGGATCATTTCGCGCCGGGCGGAGCAGGCGTATGAGGGCCTCTCGGCGGCGGGACGCGAGGCGTTGCCTAAAATTTTCGCGCGGCTTGTGACCATGAGCGAATCCCGTGATGGTTCGTCGTTGCAGGTCGTCAGCCGTCGCGCTTCGTGGGATGCGGGCACAGCGGACGCAGGCGAGCGCGAGGCGGTGGAACGGTTTGTCTCCGCGCGATTGCTGGTGACGGACAAGCTGGCTGAGGGCGGCATCGTCCTCAGTGCAGCGCATGAGGCGCTTGCCAGGAGTTGGGAGCGGCTGCGTGTCTGGATAGCGGAACATGAAAATATTTTGCGCGAGCGGGCGCGGGTGGCATTTGCGGCGGCGCGATGGCGCGAGGAAGATCGTGCGCCGGATTTTCTCCTGCCGGCGGGCAGGTCGCTGGAAAACGCACGCTCCCTGTTGAAGCGCGCCCGGGATTTTCTGCAACCGCAGGAAGTCGAATACATCGAAGCGTCGTCGCAGCACGAATTTCAATCACATGGCCGGGTGCGGCAACGGAAACGTCTGCAACTGGCCGCCGCCGTGGTGTTGCTCATTGTCGCTGTGTTGGGTATCGGCGGAATGTGGCACGCTCGCGTGAAAGCGTATGAGCTTGAAGACCTGCGGGCACAGCTTCAGCGCGCGACGAATGATCCGATGGCCTCGGAGGAAATCGCCCGGCGCATTCTCCGCTTGTCGCCGCGTGATTCATCCGCGTGGGAAAGTCTCGCGCGTGCGCGCCTGGTTGCAGGCGATTGGGAGCGATTCAACCAGATTTGCAGCGACTGGGAGCGCAGCGTCGGCGTGCGGACATCCGAACGGATCGCCATGCAGGCGGAGTATGCCGCGTTGACGGAAGATTTTCAGGGTGCAGTGGATTGGTGGGTTCTGTTTCGGGCACAACCAGATCTTTCATCCGAGGCAAGACAGCGCGCTCTTGCGGGCGAGGTCGAATGTCTTGCTGCGCTGGGGAGGTTCGACGCGGTGGATCGTAAATGCTCTGAATGGCTGGCGGTGGACAACGTCACAGGGCGCGTCCAGCGTTGCTACGCGCGCGTCCAGTTGCGTAACTGGAACGGTGCGATGGAAGATGCCGCTGCCGCCGCGAAGCTTGATGCCACGCATCCTGACGTGAAAAGGATTGTTCCCATGACGCTCCGGTTGCGCCGGCAGTTGTCCGAGATAGAGAGATTGTCAGATCTGCTCGCGAAAAATCAGCGCGACAGCAAGGCTTACATCGGCCGGGCGATCCGTTTCATCCACGCAGGGCAGCCGGGTCTTGCGATGGAAGATGTGAGGCAGGCGCGGGTCGTTTCTCCTCAGGCGCTCACAGCGCAACTGCTGGAATATCATCTCAAGCAATGCCTGCCGACGAACGGCGAAAGCCGTGTTTCGATTCGCGTGAATGAGCAGTCGCGAAACAACGCCTTCGAGGCGTTTCAATTCACTTTGGTGCGTTCGTCGGAGGCGTTTGTAAAATTGGCGGAGTATGACGAGGCGCTTGCAACAAACAAATCGCCCGAAGACCTCGCGGGTCGCGCTGTGATTTTTAACGACCTCGGTTACGCGCAACTGGCCTTGAACGATTGCATGGCTGCGAAGTCCGGCGGAGACCCGGCTGCCGGACCGGTGCGCGAACGTCTGGTGGTTGAGACGTTGCGGGCGCTTGTGGGCGTCACTCCGGCAGATCGCCCGCCGGATTTGCTCGAGGAATCGCTCGCCGAGGCGTTGGCGGATTTTCCAAAGAACGCCCGTGTCTGGTTTTGCAACGGAGTGCATCTGGCGCAAAGCGGAAAACTGGATGAGGCGGAGGAAGCGTTGACACGATCGCTGGAATTGCGTGAATCGCCGGAGACATACGAGATGCGGGCCAATCTGCTGGAGACGGCAAAAAAGCACGAAGCCGCCGCCGAGGACCGGCGAAAGGCCGCCGAACTCAGGCGCAAACTTCCAGTGCCATCACAAACATGAAATCGCCTGTCTCGAATCCTCTGTGTCTTGTCATGGCGTTGTTGTGCGCGGCTCTGCTGGGGGCGGGTTGCGGTCGCCAGCAACAGGCCACGACATCATTGCCGCCGTTTTCCGGCAGGCCAATCGCGGGAGGCGTTGTTTTGTTGCCGGGGCAGGGGACGTTGACCGTGGGTGACAAACTCACGATCAGTTTTCCCGAGGCGATGGTCGGCGCGGCAGATATTGGCCGGACGAACGTTGAGTCGCCGGTTTTGTTCCAACCACCGCTGGAGATCCATTTCTCCTGGAAGAGCCGGAGCGAAGGGCAGATTGAAATTCTTGGCGATACCGTTCCTGGCAACCAGTATCGCGTGACGCTCAGGCCGGGTTTGAAAGACAATCAACAGCGTGCAGTCGCGCCCGAAGGTTGGGGAGCGCGCTTCGATATCGCGCCGTTTCAGGTCAACGGAGAAATTGAGTGGGTGGTCGAGGATTACAGCCCGAACCCGACCCGGCTTATAGGGCCAAGGCCGACTGCGCGGGTGACGTTTTCGCATTCGGTGAGTCCAAGCAATCTTGCCAAATGCGCGTACTTCCAGGACACGTCAAACGGGCGGCGCGTTCCTGCGGAAGTCAACATCTACAGCGACGACAGCGATGCAGACT
>CAZFNB010000384.1:0-3683 GCA_964520235.1 uncultured Bifidobacterium sp.
AAATTGTAAAAGCTGTTCAGACCATCTCGGCGCGCTTTTCAGTGACCTGTGGGCAGACCCCACCGGTTGAGAACCTCGGTTCTCTTGCGCCATTTTTGGTTTTGCCACGACTGACATCATCGAGACGTCACTTTGTTACCGTTCACAGATCATTCACCTTTCGTTGCTGCCATTCGCCTTTCAGTCACGCACAGGGGAAAACAAAAACCCTGCTTCCAGTCGGGAAGCAGGGTTTGGGAGAAAACTTCTTCTCGTTACGACGTTACCTGCCTGCCCGGATTCCAATTGGGGGTCAGCCCATAACGGGACTGACTGACCAACCGGCCTTGGCCGAATTCACAGCCGAGGATGGCCTGATCATGACGTGTCGCTTTCGCGACTCGCATTGCCGGCCAGCTTGAGGCTGATATGTTCATGCAGTTTCTCATCGAACGTGCGAGACGTTTATCACGCACGCGTGGTTACAGTCCACTTATACTTTTGGGGGGTGATGTATTTAGAATTGAAATATCCGGATTAGGTGATGAATGAAAGGTTCAATGCCCCCGGCTTGTGATCAGGATTTGGATGGCGCGGCAAATTGCAATTGGCTCAAACCTGATGCGGCTTGTAAGGTCTTCCGCACACGCGCGACTAAAGTCCGCAAATCGCCGTTGCCAGCGCCGGCTGAGTTGCAAACGAAACGCCACAGATGAGCAGCGAACATCAGCCCGTCACCGAACCGCCGTCAGACATATCCGCGGCTTCATCATCGCCGAAGCTGTCCGATCCCGGGCGGTGGGTGGATGAGCACGGCGATTACCTGTTCAAGTATGCGCTGTCACGGCTGCGTGATCCGCTCAAGGCCGAGGACGCCGTGCAGGAAACTTTTCTGGCTGCACTCAAAGGCGGGAAAAATTTCGAGGGCCGAAGCGCCGAGAAAAGCTGGTTGGTCGGCATTTTGAAGAACAAGATTTTTGACCACTACCGCAAGGCTGGACGCGAAACCTCATTCACGGATTTGGAATTTTATTCGGAGGACGAGAATGAAAGTTTCCGCTCCGAGGGCAGGTTCAAGGGCGAATGGAACGAGGAATCGCGCCCGCAGGAATGGGACAGCCCGGGTGCAAGCCTCGACAGCGAAGTCTTTTGGCAGACTTATCGTGATTGCGCCAGCAAGCTGCCGAAGAACGTTGCCACGGTGTTCAACCTCCGTGAAGTGGACGGCATCGAGAGCAAGGAGATTTGCACAATGTTGAACATTTCCGAAAACAATCTCTGGGTGATGTTGCACCGCGCACGCATGGCATTGCGACGCTGCCTGGAAAAAAACTGGTTCGGCAGACAGGAGGGCACAAAGTGAATTTTCCTGCCGTGCTGAAAGCCCGTCTTGTCGCCTGGGTTTGGGATCATACACCTGATTGCGCAGAAATGTCGCGCCTCACATCGCGTGCGCTGGAACAGCCGCTCACGTTGCGAACGCGACTGAAGATGCGGCTGCATTTTGTGATTTGCTCATGGTGTCGGCGGTATTATGAACAGGTCAATTTCCTGCACATGCATGCATTGGAGTTGCACTCACAACAGGGTGACCTGCCTGGGCGTGGATTGCCGATCGAATCAAGGCGACGGATTCTGGAGCGCGTCCAGTTCGGCTGGCAAAACAGCCTGTAAGGAACGCCTGCTCCAAACGACGAATACACGGATAACGCTGCGGATTATGGCGCAGCAAGACTGGAAGTGATGAACCGGATGGTGAACATCTTGAAATCCCTGTTCCGGGGCGCGGGTGAACTCTCCCCAAACTGCCGGGAGGTATCGCGTCTTCAATCCGAGGCGCTTGACCATCCCCTGCCCTTTGCGCAAAGGCTGGGCTTGCGCATCCATTTGTTCCTCTGCAAATGGTGTCGCCGTTATGGCAGGCATATCCATTTCCTTCGTAATGCCTCGCATGACCACGACGGACACGAGCACAATCTGCCAAGGCAATCCCTCCGTCACGAAGCCCGCGAGCGCATCAAAGAGCGTCTGAAAGCGGACAACAAAACCTCGTGATGCGCGGGCTTTCTGGCTCAACGCAAAATCCTTTCAATCTTTGGCGATTCCGTTAAAACCATCGCCATGCCTTTCAAACTTCGCACACCCGGCGGAGAACGCGCCTGGTACGCCATCGCTCTTTTCGGATTCGGCCTGTTTGGCGTGATCCGATATTTCCTGATTGGCGAAATGGTGATCGGTTCGTTCTGTGTGGCCGCCACGATCTGCGGCGTGGGACTGTGGTTCAACCAGCAATGGGCACGATGGATTGCGGTCGCGATGGCGCTGTTCGCCGGCGGCTATTGTGCAGTGATGATGTTCACCAAAGGTTTCACGCTGATCCGGTTGATTTATCTGCCAGTGACGCTTTGGACGGCATGGGCAACCTGGAAGGAATTCTCACCAGAAAAAATCGCCGCCGATAGGAACAAGTCTGGCGATGATGAGGAAGGCGAAGACTCCGAAGACAAAAAACCGATGATCTCGCTCGCGCTGTTGCTGCGCGAACCGCGTTACCTGGAATCGGCAGTGCTCGCGCAAATCGTTTCCTCCGCCTGGGGCGGCGATTATTCGGGCGACGAAAATGACGGGGAGACGCAACGTTATGTCGTGGGCGAATCGCCGCTCTTCATGGTCAACTCTCCCGATGGGATGTTCATCATCCACAATCATCCACGTCCGTATTTCGACAATCCTGAAGCCGTGGCCGGCGATATGAAGGAAATGCGACTGCAAAAGACCGTCCTCGACAACCAGGCATGGCTGGCCGTGGACCTGATTTCGCTCAATGACGAAAACGCCGAGCCGGAGTCCGTTTATCCTCAGATCGCAAAATTGATCGCTGAACTGGCAGGAACAGATTGCCTCGCGATCTTCCAGCCACAGACCGGCAGGATCAACGTGTGGGACACCGCGCTCGAGGAAAAATTGCGCGGCCCGGATGCATTGGAGGTTTTCACCGAATCTGTCAATCCGCCCGTCGTCAATGCGGACAGCGACGATCCGCGCATGAAAGCCGCCGTGTCCGAAGCACGCGCACGATGGCCGGAATTCGTCGAAGCCTTCAAGCAGCGCGACGGCGAGAATTTCTCGATCAAAGCGCCCGTCACCGTCGGCGATGTCACCGAATTCATCTGGATCGAGGTGGACGGCCTCGAACCCGAATACATTCACGGCAAACTTGGCAACGAACCCGTGGACCTGGAAGGCATGAAACTTGGCGACCGCGTGGAGATTCCCCTCAAGGACTTGAACGACTGGGCATACCTTCGCAACGACGATCTTGTGGGCGGATTCACCATGAAGGTCTTGTCGGACATGCAAAATTCTGCAAACTGAGATGCCGCAAATGAGCGATGTGAAAATGAACCTTACACTCGCCGAAATGGAAGCCGGGTTGGAGACCATCCGCCAATCACCCAAAGAAGTCGGCGTGGTGAAACTTATTTCCCGTCGCCCCAATACTGACGAGCGCGAAGTGGTGGAGGAAGCGCAGCTTGATCCTGCCCACGGCCTCGTCGGTGACAACTGGAAAGCCCGCGGCAGTCGCAACACACCCGACGGCTCGGCAAATCCTGAGATGCAACTCAACGTGATGAACGCCCGCGTCATCGAGTTGCTCGCGCAAAGCAAAGACCGCTGGGCGCTGGCCGGGGATCAGTTGTTTG
>CAZFNB010000385.1:0-3680 GCA_964520235.1 uncultured Bifidobacterium sp.
CAATTATCAAGGCAGGTATCGCGGCGTGTTTCCCATCAAGGTCAACCAACTGCGCGAGGTCGTTGAGGAGATTCTCGATGCCGGCAAGCCGTTCGATTTTGGCCTCGAAGTCGGCAGCAAGCCGGAACTGTTCGCGGGTCTGGCGCTGCAACACGACATCGGCAGCCTCATCATCTGCAACGGCTACAAGGATGTGGAGTTCATCAAGATGGCATTGCTCGGCATCAAGCTGGGCAAAAAAGTCATCATGGTCGTCGAGAAACTTGAGGAACTCCGCCAGATCATCACCGTCTCAAAACAGCTCGGTGTCGAGCCGCTTGTGGGCATCCGGGCACGATTGCTTGCCAAGGGTGCGGGCCGCTGGGCTGAAAGCGGCGGTGAAAACGCGAAGTTCGGCCTGAGCACCGCGGAAATCCTCGCCGCCACGGAACTGTTGCGCGCGGAAAACCTTTCTCACTGCCTCAAGCTGCTGCATTTTCACATCGGCTCGCAGGTGCCGGACATCCTCACCGTCAAGAAAGCAGTGCAGGAAGCCGCCCGCTTCTACGCCAAACTCCACAAGATGGGGTTCAACATCGAATTCATGGATGTCGGCGGCGGCCTGGGTGTGGATTACGACGGCAGCCGCTCGGCGTTCGACAGTTCGACGAATTACTCGTTGCAGGAATACACGAACGACATCGTTTATTACATCGGTGATGTCTGCAACGCGGAGAAAGTTCCACACCCAGACATCATCAGTGAAAGCGGGCGCGCGATCGTTGCGCATCACAGCGTGCTCATCGTTGAAGTCTTCGGCGCCATCGGCAAGACGCGGCCCGACATCAATTTTACATACGGCGACAACGAGCAACCCATCGTCCGCGAACTGCTCGACATCAAGAAGAACCTCGCCCGCCTCAACAAGCTCGAAGCCTACCACGATGCACAAGAGCGCCGCGACGACGCGCAACACATGTTCACGCTCGGCCTCATGGATCTGCCGGACAAGGCCAAGATCGAGAACCTCTACTGGGAGATCAGCACCGAAGTCGTCGAGAGTTTCAAGGGGCAGGCCTATGTGCCCGAGGAAATCCGCAAGCTCGAAGACAGCCTCGGCGACCAATACCTCTGCAACTTCTCCGTCTTCCAATCGCTGCTCGATCACTGGGCGCTCGGACAGTTGTTTCCCATCATGCCGATCAGCCGCTTGAACGAGCGACCCACGCGCGAAGCCACGCTCGTGGACATCACCTGCGATTCCGACGGCCAGATCAACAAATTCATTGATCTGCGCGACGTGCGCGACACGTTGCCGCTGCACGCCCTCGCCCCCAAGAACGGCAGCGGCACCAACGAGCCATACTACCTTGGCTTTTTTCTCATGGGCGCTTACCAGGACATCATGGGTGACCTTCACAACCTTTTTGGCCGCGTCAACGAAGTCCACGTCTTCCTCGATCCCGACGAGCCGACCGGTTATTACATCGAGGAAATCATCGAAGGCAGCACCATCATCCAATGTCTCGGCTCAGTGCAATACGACGAATACGAATTGAAGCGCCGCATGAAACAACAGATGGACGAAGCCATCAAATCCGACCGCATGAAACCCAGCGAAGCCATGCGCCTCCTCGACGATTACGAACGCGGCCTCAAAGCCTACACCTATCTCAGCTTCTGACCGAAACCACGCCCACATTTCCAGTGTTTCGAGAAATTTCCGGTTTCCGTCACATGATGAAAACATTTCCGTGTTTCATCTGCGTTCGATCCGTGGCTAAATATCCTCCGCGTGAATCCTGAATGACCGGCCAGCCACCCAATCCCGAACTGCTCCGCTCACTGGGGCGCTGTGCGCGTGGACTCTCCGCGCTGTTCTGGGGATTGCCCGCCACGCTTATCGTCGGCATCGGTACGGTCAGCGCCGGATGGTTCAACAACTTCAGCATCATCCCGGCCCTCGTCGTCACCGGCCTGCCGCTGTTCGGCCTCTGGCAACTCACCTCCTTTCAACGACAGGAACGACCGTGGCGCAACGCCATTGACCGCGCCCTGCTTCTGGCCGTCATCAACTTCGGCCTGTGCCCGTTTCTCCACTGGTGGCATCGCATCCCGGAAAATCCGTTCTTCAGCGTCATCGTCGCCATCCTTGCGTTCACAGAACTGGTATTCCTTTTTAATCTCAACCTCGTCCTTGAGCGGCTTGGTGCGATGCTGCCCGACGAAACGCTGCGCCAGGAAACGCGCCAGTTCACCGCGTTGAACCGCTGGATGCTTGCGATTCTCCTGCTGCTGGCCGTGGTGTTCGTGCTGCTGCGACGCCTGCCACAGGTGCCGTTCGCCGTCTATCTCGTGCTCGCGTTTGTGGACCGGTTCAGCCTGTGGACGCTGATGCTCCTGATCCTCATGCCGCTCTCGATGACCATGGCGTTGATCTGGAAAACCAAGGAAGTCATCCTGGACAGCGTCTTCAATGCGCCGCAGTAAAAACTCCTCCTCACCGCTTCACACGACAGGTGCTCCGCCAAAACTCCTGCTTGCGTTGCCCATTTGCCCGGAGGCTGTCATGCACTTTTTCCGTCTTGGTCTGAATACCACGCGAAGATAACCTCCCTAAATGAAGCTGGTCAGAACAATCTCAGCTCGCGCTTACGGCATGAATATTCGCCAGTTCACGCTGGGCAGTGGTGTCTTTGGGTTGGTCTGAAACTCTCAAATGATTTTCCGCGCGCACCATTTCACCTTCCAGTTTCCGCGTCCGACGCTGGTGATGGGGGTCGTGAACGTCACGCCGGATTCCTTTTCCGACGGCGGAAAATTTCACGACACAGATCATGCGACCGCCCACGCCTTGAAACTGGTGGATGAAGGGGCGGACGTCCTCGACATCGGTGGCGAATCCACGCGACCCGGAGCAACCCCGGTCAGCGAGGCGGAAGAACTCAGGCGCGTCATTCCGGTCATTGAAGCCCTTGCATCGCGGGTGCGCGTGCCGCTCTCGATTGACACGATGAAACCCGCCGTCGCACGGGCGGCGCTGGCCGCCGGCGCAAGCATTGTCAACGATGTTGCCGCGAATCGCACGGGCGATTCCATGTGGCGGGTTGTCGCGGAAACCGGCGCCGGCTACGTGGCGATGCACATGCAAGGCACGCCGCAAACGATGCAGTCGCAGCCGGTTTATGCCGATATAGGCATCGAGGTGCGGGAGTTTTTCGAGGAACGGATGCAGCGGTTGAATGCGTGCGGCGTTGACGCGGAGCGGGTGGTGTTTGATGTTGGCATCGGTTTTGGCAAGACGTTGGAACATAATTTGCAGTTGCTCGCGGCGCTGCGGAGTTTTACAAAGCTGGGGAGGCCGATGCTGCTGGGTGTGTCGCGCAAGTCCCTGTTCGGTGCGCTGACCGGGGCGGGTGTCAAAGAGCGGTTGCCGGCATCCCTGGCCTGCGCGTGTCTGGCGATTGAATCCGGAGTGCAAATAATTCGGACACACGACGTGGCGGAAACCGTTCAGGCCGCGCGCGTGACGGAGGCCGTGCTCCAGCGGCAAAAAAAATAATGTGGCAGATCATCCAGGAAGTCTGGCGACCCGCGTTGGAAATCTTAATCCTCGCGGTGGGAATTTATTTTGCCACGCGCTTCGTTCGCGGGACGCGCGGGTGGCCGCTCGTCATCGGGTTTGCGTTGTTGCTCATCGT
>CAZFNB010000386.1:0-3677 GCA_964520235.1 uncultured Bifidobacterium sp.
GAACGCGCGGACGATCTCGTCTGCCGCATCCTGCACCTGGACGTGCCCGCCGCCAAGATGTCGCACTGGCAGGAGATCATCCGCAAACTCATCGCCCCGCAGCACCGCGTGCGGATTGGCGTCGTCGGCAAATACATCGGCTTGCAGGACGCCTACAAATCGGTTTACGAAGCCATCATCCACGGCGGCGTCGGCAACGACTGCGGCGTGGAAATCGTGCAGGTGGACGCGGAAGAGATCGAGAAGGACGGCGCGGAAAAAATGTTGCGCGGACTCGGCGGCATCTGTGTGCCCGGCGGTTTCGGCGAACGTGGCATCGAGGGAAAAATCAAAGCCGCGAATTTCGCGCGCGAACACAAAGTGCCCTACCTCGGCTTGTGCCTTGGGATGCAGATCGCCACGATCGAATTTGCGCGCAACGTGTTGAAGCTCGAAAAGGCGCACTCCACGGAATTCGACGAAGCCACGCCCCATCCGGTCATCGCGCTGCTGGACGCACAACGCAAGGTGACGAAGAAAGGCGGCACCATGCGGCTGGGCGCGCAGCCTTGCCAGTTGATCGTCGGCTCACAGGCCGGAAAACTCTACGGCTCGTTCGTCATCAACGAACGCCATCGTCACCGCTACGAATTCAACAACAGCTACCGCGACAAGTTCGAAAAGGCCGGCTTCGTGTTCAGCGGCACATCGCCCGACAACAAACTCGTCGAGGTCATCGAACTCAAGAATCATCCGTTTTACATCGCGAGCCAGTTCCACCCGGAATTCTTGAGCAAGCCGCACCTGCCGCATCCGCTGTTCAAGGGCTTCATCGCCGCCGCCCACGAATACATCCATCACAAGCCGTTGTGATTTAGTGGCAGAATTCCGGACTGTAGTGATTGCTCTGATTTGTTGCAGTGAAAGGCAAACTAAAACGCATTTGTTTCATTCTGCTCATTCTGGGAGGAATCATAGTTTTGCCGCTGGCCGGTTGGCGCTTGTATCTGGCGCATACCATTGACCGCAAGCTGGAAAAAATCCGCGCCGCCGGATTGCCCACCAACGGCGAAGATCTGAATCGCTGGTACCCCGCCGTGCCGGACGCGCAAAACTCGGCGCTCGTGTTGACGCAGGCGTTCGCTCTGCTGCACACGATCAACAGCAGTTCCGACGAGCGTGCAAAAAAGTGTTCGGAACTTCGGGCCAAGTTTCCCCGCCGGGTAGAATTGCTGACAACGGAGCAGGTGAAAATGCTGCGCTGGTTCGTCGAAACAAACCAGCCGGCCATGCTCAAAGCACAGCAGGCACTTCGACTCTCCTCGGCCCGCTATCCGATTGATTGCTCAAGACTGATGGATACCGAGTTGCCACATCTCGCACATCTCCTTAGCCTGGCCTACCTCAACCAATGCCACGCGGCGCTATCTGTCTTGGACGGACAAAGTGATGCAGCGCCTGAGCAGATCGCAACCGCACTTGCCCTGGCGCGGACACTGGACAACGAACCGTGCGCGGTTTCTCAGTTGGTTCGCGAGAAACTAATCAGCATCTCCGTGACCATTCTTGAACTCCGGGCAAACACCTCGCCACTCAGCAACGCGGAAATCCAATTTATCTCTGACGCGTTCAACCGGACTTGCATCACGAACATCTCGGCCTTCGCCCTTATTGGCGATCGCGCAATGTTAATCCCTTACTTCCGCATGACTCGCGCGGAACACGCGCGACTCCGGCCAGCCAACTTCGACCACGATTCCAAATCATACTCGCTTTTGCCCTGTTACGGCCCGGCCATCCTACGGCTCATCGGCTATTACGAACTGGACTACGGCTCATTTTTGATCGGTATGGAAAAGGCGATCGCTCACTCCAGCAACGCGCCGCCGCAGAACCTCCGCGCTGCGGGCTACTTTGCTCGAATCGGCGAAGAATCAACCAAACGCGAGCGCGTCCTTTCAGGCACGCTATTTTCGAGCTACGCCAATATTTGGGCGCGGGAGAACAATGGTATCGCACAACACCGGATCGCTCTGACGGCTCTAGCCGTCGAGCGGTATCGAAACGACAACGGCAAGTTCCCGGAAACACTCGATGAAATGGTTAGTGAGCACTTTCCCGAGGTGCCCGAAGATCCGTTCAACGGCGCAGAACTCCAGTATCGCCGCACAGACAAAGGCTATGTGATTTACAGCGTGGGCCCTGATTGTGAAGATAACGGAGGTTTGGAATTGGCCGACAAGAAGCAATCCGAAGACGGAAAATCCTACGACATCACCTTCACCGTCGAGAGATGACCTACTCCGAAGCCATCCAATTCCTCTACGGCCTGCGCTGGTTCGGCGCGAAGTTTGGGTTGGAAAACACCCGCAAACTCACGGCGCTCGCGGGCAATCCGCAGAACCAGCTCCGCTTCATCCACGTCGCCGGCACGAACGGCAAAGGTTCGACGTGCGCGATGCTGGAAAGCATCTACCGCGCGGCGGGATTGCGTACGGGATTGTTCACGTCGCCACATCTGGTTTCGTTCCGCGAGCGGATTCAGGTGAATCGCCGGCTTGTCAGCGAGGCGGACGTGGTGCGGCTGGTCGCGGAATTGCGCGGGCTCGTGGCGGCGGGCATCCTGCCTGCCGTAGAGCCGGGCTTCCAGCCCGGCGGAGAAAGCGCTGGCAGCACAACGCGCATGAAAGATTCGGGAGTCGCAGCTTGTTCGAGCACCATTCCGGGCGGCAGGATGCCGCCCTCTACGTCAGGCAGGATGCCTGACGCTACGACATTTTTCGAGTTCGTCACCGTGATGGCTCTTCGCTATTTCGCGGAGCAGAAGTGTGAACTTGTGATCTGGGAAACCGGCCTCGGCGGACGGCTCGACGCCACGAACATCGTCACGCCTCTCGCCAGCGTCATCACCAACATCGGACTGGATCATCAGCAATGGCTCGGTGACACGTTGGGAAAAATCGCGGCGGAGAAGGCGGGCATCATCAAGCCCGGCGTGCCCGTGTTGACGGCCACGGACGAACCGGAGGCGTTGCGTGTGATCAAACAGGTGGCGAACGACAACCACGCAGACCTCGCGATCATCCGCGCGGAGCACGGAACACGAAACACAGAGCATCTTTCCCTTTCCGGCGGGCATCAACGATTGAACGCCTCGCTCGCGCTGGCGACAGTGGAGGTTTTGCAAAAGCAAATTCCCGTCGGTGACGAGGCGATTCGTCGCGGTCTCGAAACCGTTCACTGGCCCGGGCGATTGCAAATGGTGACGCGCCCGAACGGCCAGCGCATCCTTTTGGACGGCGCGCATAACGTGGCGGGAGCGGAAGTATTGCGCGAGGTGCTCGCGGGAGCGCCGGCCTCCGGCACGGCGTGTTTTGGAAGCGAACTTCATCGAGCCGATCCGGAGATCGGCGCTCCAACAATCATCCTCGGCATTCTCGGGGACAAGGACTGGCGGGCGATGTGCAACATTCTCGCGCCCCTCGCGTCGAAGCTTCTTCTTGTGCCCGTCTCCAGCGAACGCACGGCCTCGCCTGCGGAACTGGCCGGTGTTTGTCGTCTCGCAAACCCGCAGGCCGACGTGAAAGTGTGCGATTCACTTTTGCAGGCGCTGGGACGCGCGGCAGATGATCCGTTTGTCGTCATCGCCGGCTCGCTCTATCTGATTGGCGAAGCGATGGAGCGACTGGGTTTGAGCC
>CAZFNB010000387.1:0-3674 GCA_964520235.1 uncultured Bifidobacterium sp.
TCCACCACGTTGAGCAACTGGTTCTGATAATAGTAGTTGCCGTTCGAGTCCACCTTCACCGTCACGCTTGGCCCGTCGGTGCCGGGAAAATCGTTGCCCGCCGGCAGTTCGACGCGCACGCCGGGTTTGTGTGTGACGCTGCCGAGCATGAGGAACATCACCAGCAGAAAAAAGACGCACGCGAAAGGCGCCATGTCGAACTGGCTGCGCAACGGTCGGGCGATGCGGGGAAATTTCATGCGGACTTGGCGCGACCGTTCTCGGTGACGATGTTGACGATTTCGCCCGCCGCGCGTTCCATGTCGAGGACGATGGCGTTGACGCGGCTGACGAGGTAGTTGTGGCCGGCGTGGATCACGATGGCCACGGCGAGTCCCGCCGCCGAGCAAACGAGCGCCTGCCAGACGCCGTGGGTGATCAGGGCGGCGTTTGCGCTCGTGCCGGCCTCCTGCACCTTGGAATAAACATCTATGAAGCCGAGCACCGTTCCGAGCAAGCCGAGCAGTGGCGCTAGTTGGGCGATGGTGGCAAGCAGATCGAGCCTTTCTTCGAGTCGCGGCACTTCGGTGAGTCCGGCTTCCTCCAAAGATTCGCGCACGCGGTCGCGTCCGTGTTCACGGTTGAGCACGGCGGTTTTGACGAGTCGCGCCACAGGGCCGGGCGTGGCGTCGCAGATCGAGATGGCCTCGACGACATTGTCGCGCTTGATGACGGTGCGAACGCCGTTCAGGAACTCGATGGAATTGATCTGCGCGCGATGGCAATGGAGGAAGCGTTCGATGAAGATGACGATGCCCGCGGAACCCACGAGCAGGATGACCCACAACATCGGCCCGCCATTGGCCAGCATGGTTGGCAGTGACATGGCGGAGTTATAGGGTTCCGACATCCAAGTTCCAAGTTCCAAGTTCCGCCCGCACATTCTGGCTTGCATCCGTTGGGCGACGCCGAAATCCTCCGCGCATGGACAAACCCGACCACCTTCGTGAACTCTGGCGGATGCAGGATGCGCTCAACAAACGCATCGGCGTGAACACGCACGGCATGAGTGACGAGGAGAAGGCCAAATGGATACTCAACTATTGCCGCGCCATGACACAGGAAATCGCCGAACTCACGGACAGCGTGCCGTGGAAATGGTGGGCCAAATACCAGAAGTTCGACGAGCAGAACGCCCGCGTCGAAGTCGTGGATCTGTTTCACTTCCTCATCAGCATGGCCCAGGTGCTCGGCATGAGCGCGGACGACGTGTTTGCCGCCTACGTGAAGAAGAACGAAGTGAACTTCAAACGGCAGGACAGCGGTTACACCAGGAAGGACGAGCACGACTCAAAACACATCTGAAAATTTGTGAAGATCAAACATCCGGTTCCCACCCGCTGGCGCGCAGATGTTGAACGCGTTCTCATCAACGACGAGCAGATCGCCCGACGCATCATTTCAATGGCGCGGCAGATCGAGCGCGACTTTCGCGGGCGCGAGATGGTCGTCGTCTCGTTGCTCAACGGCACGGTGATGTTTCTCGCGGATTTGATACGCCATCTCTCGCTGCCATTGCGTCTCGATTTCATGGGCGTTTCCAGTTACGGCGCAGGCACGGAATCCGGCGACCTGGTGTTCACCAAGGAACTTCGCCTCGACGTGCAGGGGCGCGATGTGTTGCTGGTGGACGATATTCTCGACACGGGCAAGACGTTGAGCCGGGTGATTCCAAAGCTTCGCGCGCTGAGTCCGCGCCGTATCAAGGTCTGCGTGCTGCTGGACAAACCATCCCGCCGCGTCGAGCGCGTGAAGGCGGATTATATTGGGTTCACCATCCCGGACTTTTTCGTCGTCGGTTACGGGCTGGATTTTGCGGAGAAGTATCGCAACCTGCCGTTTGTGGGCGTGTTGCATTCGCACATTTACAAACAGGACATCGGGCGCGTGTTCGCCATGCGCAAGCGGCACTGAGCCGGTCGTGTCATGCAAATCCGCGTCACGTTTTATTCCTACTTCAAGGAACTCGCAGGCTGCGGTGAAACCATGGAGACGCTCCCGGCGGCGGCCACGCTCGGCATGTTGCATGAACAACTGGCGGCCCGTTTTCCAAAACTGGCTGCGATGAAAAAATCCACCCTGCTCGCCGTGGGCGTGGATTATCAAACGCGCGACCATGTGTTGAAGGATGGCGACGAGGTGTCGTTGTTTCCCCCGGTGCAGGGCGGATGAAAAAAATCCCCACGCCTGTGAAAGCGTGGGGTTGAATAACTTCTGTTGGCGCAGGTGGTCAGACTTGCTTGCGAGTCTGGCGCGACCGATGCGCCGCCAAGATTCCGCTACCCAGAGCAACCAGTGCAAACGTGGACGGCTCGGGCGTTGGCGTCAGGTAAACGCGCGCGGGGCCTTGGGAGTCCGGAATCCATGTCGCGCCGCCGTCAATGGACAACTCGGTGAAAACATCAAAGAAGCTGTCTATGCGGTAAAGTCCGCCTCCAATGTCGGTGATGCTGGTTTGCCCCAAGGATGGCAGTGTCGGACTTTCGCGGATCATCAGCGGGCCGAACGGGCTGACTCCTGAAAGGTTCATTGAGAGCATTTCGGTCTGGAACGTGCCAGTGATGTTGCCGGTTTTTCCAAAGACCTCGGTTGTGACGGGGCCGGAACCGTTGACAGGCTGGAACGGGCTTCCGTTGACGGATACAAGGCCCAGCATGCCTGAATTGAAGTTCTCGATTTCATTCGGCCCGCTGGGGAATGAATTGACCGGCCCAAAGGCGCGGTGCTCGATGTTCGAGAGGATGATGGAAAGCCCGGGGACGTTGAATTGGGCGTGAACCTGATCTGGCGTGCGATACACTCCGTCCGGATATGTCACCGGCAGATTCGGGTTGGGTGTGATGACTTGAGCCTGTCCGGCGAGCGACAGCCCAACGGCAATTGCCACAATGGTAGGAATGAATCGAGTTTTCATAGGATTGTCTTTTAGGGTTGCCCCACCGGAAGCCGTCTGAACAAGCTGCCGTGGGGGATGAAGATGATCGTAGGCTGGTCAGGAACAGATACAAGAAATGAATTGGCAAGCCGCGCAACCACTTGCGTAAATTGAGCGCATGAAACGCCAGTTGCGCATCACGTCAGAGCCGTTGAACGAATCCGCGCTGCTTTCCGCGCGCACGATGTCACCCGACATGGGTGCGGTCGTTTATTTCCTCGGCGTGGTTCGGGATAGCGAGGATGGCAAAACCATTTCAGCCATCGAATACGAGGCGTTCGAGAAGATGGTTACGCATCAATTCAACCTGATCTTCGATGAAATGGAAAAACGCTGGCCGATTGAGTCCGTGCGCCTGGTTCACCGAATCGGCGTGGTGAAGGTGAACGAACCGTCGCTTTGGGTGGAAATCATCGCGCCCCATCGCGGCGAAGCTTTTGCCGCATGCCAGTGGTTGATTGATGAGATGAAACGCGTCGTGCCCATCTGGAAGAAACCGCTGGTGTGATCCGCGCCATCCACCACTCGTCACTCGACACCTGTCACCCGGCCCGCTAACGTCCGCGCCATGCAACTCAAGCTGATCAGCCTGCTCGGGCTGGTTGTTTTCATTGGCGTCGCGTGGGCGTTGTCTTCAGACCGTAAAAGATTTCCGTGGCGTGCGGTGTCGTGGGGGCTGGGTTTGCAGTTCGTTTTCGGT
>CAZFNB010000388.1:0-3651 GCA_964520235.1 uncultured Bifidobacterium sp.
AGCATAAGCGCGTGGCAGGCAAAATCAGGAAACGCAAATCCATGCAGGAGCTTGCCCGCGACCCGCGGTTCATTCGCGGCATCTACAACTATTGCGACCGTTGGTGTGAGCGCTGCCCTTTCTCAAATCGCTGTCTGACGTTTGCAATGGAACAGGAGCGCGAACTCGACGACCCTTCCGCGCGCGACATCGAAAACGACAAATTCTGGCAGGACCTTGAAGAAGCGTTCAAGGAAACCATCCAGATGCTTCAGGAGGAGACGAAGAAACGCGGCATCAATCTCGACGACCCGCAGCAACGCGCGGAAATCATCGCACAGGAACGCGCCACCCGCCGTCGTGCGGCGAAGAACCGTCCCATCACCGAGGCAGGCGAAGCTTACACAAAGGCGGTGGATGGGTGGATGGGCAACTCGAAGCCGTTGCTCGCAGGAAAGATCGAGGAATTGAAGACACAAGCGCGGCTGGAGATCGGCGATCCCAAGGCCGAGGCGGAAAAACTTTCCGACTACACGGACGTGATCCGCTGGTATCAACACTTCATCCACATCAAGCTCCTTCGTGCAGTTGATTCACAGGCGGAGGAGGAGGCGGAGACTGACGGGGCGATGGAACGATTGCCAAAGGACTCGGATGGCACGGCAAAGATTGCGCTCATAGCGATGGATCGTTCCATCAGTGCCTGGGCGGGTTTGCGGGAATCTCTGGGTGACGGCGCAGATGGCATCCTCGATCTGCTCGCGCAACTGACAGTGTTGCGGCGTGAGACGGAAAAACTTTTCCCCGCAGCGCGCGCCTTTGTGCGGCCGGGCTTCGATGAGCCGGTAAAGCCATTAAAACCCGCACGAGTGTTGCGCCGTCCAAAATCGAAACGCAAGTGAGCCGATGAACGCCGCGTCGCAAAACCTCCCACACCATCTTGGCGTATTGCGCGAGCGGATGCTGCATCCTGCGGACTATGAGAAAGCAGTGCATTACTTTCTCGAGGAGTTCGGCGGTGACGTGAAGTTCGTGGAACAATCCGAGCCGGACGACGCGCCGCATTTGCAGGCGGTGCTTGCACATGTGGCGTCGCAGGCGCTTGGCCGGCGCGTGAAGTTCGACGCATCGAAAATGTTTTTCCTGCGCGAGCACGATTTTTATCACGGCAATGCTGCCATCGGCCACCGTGTGGTCTTGTTTTTTTATTTCAAGGAGTTGAACACCGGCGTGGCGGCCATCATCCCCGGTGTGAAAGGCGCGATGGAGGTCGCACGTTTCCGTCTGCCGGCAGGACTGGCTGATCCTCGGGCAAATTGAAATACGGCGTGAAACAGAAACAATTGATCAGGGCGTTTGCATTGAAAGTGGCGGATACCAATGCCCGCTGGATTTGCGCATTGTTTGATGAACAACGACCTCGACAACAACGTCCGTCTTTCGTGAATTCCAATGGAGCGGCGATGGCTGCAATACGAACCCTTTCATTTTCCATCCTTCTGCTTTGTGTTTACGCGGTATCGCGGGCGCGCGGTGAAATATCCGTCACCAACCGCCCGTTTCCCGGCATCTTGATCCATTCTGAAACGCGCACCAATCCGCCGACTCGCTTGTTCGTCGCTCAAATTGACCTGACGAATCCAAAACTACGCCTGCGCGTTGCGCGCGGGGGCGTGGATCCGGATGGCGACGGGCCGTGGCAGACCACGTTGATGCAGCCAACGCGCATCGCCGCGCGCGAGCATTACGATCTGGTGGTGAACGGAGATTTTTTCCGTGCGCGCGGAGTCAAGGATGCCGAAGGAACGAACTCCGCCTTTCGATCAAGCATCTGGAGCGCGGTCATCGGCCCGGCTGCCAGCGCTGGGACGATTTGGGCGGTGAGCACAAACCGCAGGCCGTGCCTTGTCGTCAGCAAGGACGGCAAGATCGCCATCAAACGGCTGGCGCAACCGGGAAAGGAGGATTGGGAGGTTTTATCCGGCAATGTGATGCTTGTGCAGGATGGAAAAGCCGTCGCCCATGACAACAAACTCCGGCATCCGCGAACCGTTGCAGGGCTTGATTCCAGACGGACGCGGCTGGTCTTGATGGTGGTGGACGGGCGCAAGCCGGGTGTGGCCGTCGGCATGAACTACGACGAACTGGCCGCGGAAATGATCCGGCTGGGTTGCGCCGACGCATTCAATCTGGATGGTGGCGGGAGTTCCGTGATGGCCGTCCGCGATGCGGGCGCTGAAACTTTTTCGATCCTTAACCAGCCGACGGATGGACGCGAGCGCGCGGTGGCAAACGTTCTGGGTGTGATAGTGGATGAAAAGTAAGGTGGCCGGTCTCGCAATAATGTCTTTCGCTGGCTTGGGGATTTTTCAAGGCTGACGTGTCAACACGGACGAAACTTTTTGCAAAACAGTTTTCATTCATGCCCATAGTTGTTAGTCTGCGGACATGATTCTCACCCAGGACGAACTCCGGAGTCTCGTGGAACTCAAACATCGCTCGCCACACCAATTGCTCGGGATGCATCCGCTGGGGGACGGCTCGGGCGTGGTGGCGCGTGCGTTCCTGCCGCATGTGACCAGGGTTTCCGTGCAACCGGTGCGCGCCGGGACTCAATCCGCCTTCGAGCTTCAGCGCATCCACGGCACGGACATTTTCGAAGGCACAAGCGCCGCGTCCAAACAGGTCTTCGCCTATGAACTGGTGACCACGGATGCCCAGGGGCGGACGCATCACGCGCGCGATCCGTATTCGTTTCTTCCCACGTTGAGCGAGCAGGATTTGTTTCTGTTCGGCAAGGGTGATGAGCGCCGTATCTATGACAAACTCGGCGCGCAGCTCCGTACGGTGGACGGCGTGAACGGTACGAGTTTCGCCGTCTGGGCACCGAACGCGCAACGCGTGAGCGTGGTCGGAGACTTCAACGGCTGGGATGGTCGCCGCCACGCGATGCGACTGCTGGGTTCGTCCGGCGTGTGGGAGATTTTCGTGCCCGGCGTCGGCGAGGGTGCTCACTACAAATTTGAGATTCGTGATCAGCACGGGCACGTCAAGTTGAACACGGATCCGTTCGGTTTCTTCTTTGAACTGCCGCCCAAGAACGCGGCCATCGTGTGGAGCAACCGCAAGTTCGACTGGTCGGACGACGACTGGATTGCGCGTCGGCGTGAGACGAATCCGCTCCGCGCGCCCGTGAGCATTTACGAACTGCACATCGGTTCGTGGCGGAAGATTTCCGATGCGGAATCTTTCGGCTACCGCACACTGGCCGCGCCGCTCATCGAATACCTTCAGCGCATGGGTTTCACGCATGTCGAGTTCATGCCGTTGGCGGAGCACGCTTTTTATCCGTCGTGGGGTTACCAGGTCACGGGTTACTTTGCGCCCAGCAGCCGTTACGGGACGCCGGAGGATTTGCAGCATCTCGTCAACGAACTGCACAAGGCGGGCATCGGCGTGATCGTGGACTGGGTGCCGGCGCATTTTCCGAGGGACGCCTGGGCGCTGGCGCAATTCGACGGCACGGCGTTGTTCGAGCATGAGGACCCACGCAAGGGCGCGCATCAGGATTGGGGCACGCTGATCTTCAACTACGGGCGGCACGAGGTGAAAAATTTTCTCATCGCCAACGCGTTGTTCTGGTGCGAGCGGTTTCACATTGACGGCCTGCGC
>CAZFNB010000389.1:0-3638 GCA_964520235.1 uncultured Bifidobacterium sp.
CTGCAACACGATGTCCCTTACGAACTCGATCTTTATCACGGTCGCGCGTTTGTCACACTTGTTGCCTTTTCGATGGAGAACATGCGCCCGCGCCTCGGCGGAAAACTCGGCGCGTGCTTATTCAAGCCCATCGCCACGCACGATTTTCTCAACGTGCGAACTTACGTGCGACACCACGGTGAACCCGGCATTCACTTCCTGGCGGAGTGGCTTTCAAGCTGGCTGGCAGTGCAACTCGGTCCGCGCACGTTCGGTCTGCCGTATCGGCACGGACACATTCGTTATGAACGTGATTGGGCGCGTGGTGCAATGCGGGGACAAGTCGTGGATGCTGAGTCGGGAAGCATATTTTCATATCGAGCCGAGACGGGACTTGGCGCTCCAGCACAATTGAAACACGCCGGGCCGGAGGCCGGCGCTCCATTCGAGCCGTGCGAACGTGGCTCGTTGGATGAATGGTTGATGGAGCGTTACGCCGCATTCAACTCGGCACGCGGGAACAGGCGCTTCTTTCGCGTGTGGCATCCGCCCTGGCCACAGACACCAATGACAGTTTCAATTGAAGACCTCTCGCTGCTGGAAGAAAACTGGCCGTTCTTCAAAACAGCCCGGCTGGCTGGCGCTAATTACTCGCCCGGGCTGCGCGGCGTTTGGATGGGCAGGCCACATGGAATCAGCCTCGACGCCAACCATGCAGCAAGCAGTCCGCGTATCATTGATTGTTACGACGACTGAGGAAAGGCAGTTTGATCGTGGCGGTGAGCTTGGCAAGAAAGGATTTTTTCTTCGGTTTCTCGCCTCCGATGAGTTCAACCGGATGACTGCAAAGCGCGCAGAGCTTCAGAAGTTTTCCTCCACGGCGTTTCATGTGGGTGACGCAGTCATCGCAGAGAACCGAGTGACAGAATGTGCAGCGATGTGTGATCCGGGCTTCGGGGTGACGAGGGCAAAGCAATCCGCCATCCGACAAAACCACTGGCGGCGCGGGGATTTCACGTTCGATCTTCGGAATCGCGATGACGACATCCGTGGATTCGACCGTCAGTTCCACATCACCAAGTCGAACGATCTCACCCGGCTTGAGCACGGCCTCCTTGACAGGCGTATTGTTGAGGAATGTTCCGTTGGTCGAACCGCAATCGTGCAACAACACGCCCTCTGCCGTGAGTGTGATCTCGCAATGCAACGACGAAACCGTGGGATGATTGATGTAGAAATGATTCTCCTTATCGCGCCCGAACCGGTTGACACCCATGTTCAATTCGAGCACTTCCGGTTCTCCGGCCGGGTTTTTTTTGAGTAATCGCGCCATGCGGCTTCCTTCCCGCAACTGTAAACGTAATTCTTGATGATTATTAGCGAACCACAGAACCGTGTCGAGCAAAGGTTTACGGCGCCAAATACCGGGAATCAACCGGACAAACCCGTCATTTTATGGGCTGTGGATCGCGCCAGACATGGCCGGACTGGGCAAGCAATTCCTCGGCGGCAATCGGCCCCCAGGTGCCCGCAGCGTAAAACTCACGATTGGTCAGCGGCTTTCCTTCCCATCCGTTGCGGATGGAGTCCACAATCTGCCACGCGGTTTCGACTTCATCGCGGCGGATAAACAATGTGGCGTCACCTGCGACAGCTTCAAGGAGCAGGCGCTCGTAGGCCTCCGGCGTGTAGGCGCCAAATTCCGCATCATAGCTGAAGTGCATCCGCACCGGACGAACACCGACCTGGGTGCCGGGCACCTTGCCATTGAACCGGAGCGTGATGCCCTCGTTGGGTTGAAGCCGCAACGTGAGCGCGTTGGGATCGAGTTTATCCGCACACGCAGCGGCAAAGAGCACGCGCGGCGTAGGCCGGAATTGAACGCGCACCTCGCTCGCACCCATCGGCAGGCACTTGCCCGTGCGCAAATAAAACGGAACACCTGACCAGCGCCAGTTGTCGACGAACAATTTCAAAGCGGCGTAGGTCTCGACATTCGAGTCGGGCTTGACCTTCGTTTCCTGCCTGTAACCGGTCTGCGGTTTGCCATCCAGCACGCCGGCAAAATACTGGCCGCGCACGACCTGTTTCGCCACATCGGCGGGCGCAAGAGGGCGGATGGATTGAAGCAGTTTGACCTTCTCGTTGCGGATCGCCTCGGCCTCGAGCGACACCGGCGGCTCCATCCCCACGAGCGCGAGTACTTGAAGCATGTGGTTCTGCACCATGTCTCGCAGCGCGCCCGCTTCCTCGTAATAACCGCCACGTCCGCCCACGCTATGCTTCTCGCTGACCGTGATCTGAACGTGATCCACCATCTCGCGATTCCACAGCCGCTCGAAAATCGAGTTCGAGAACCGGAACATCAAAATGTTCTGCACGGTTTCCTTTCCGAGATAATGATCAATACGAAACACCTGATCCTCGCGGGCATGACGCGTCAGTTCGTTGTTCAACAGATGCGCCGAAGTCAGGTCGTGGCCGAACGGCTTTTCAACGACGATGCGCTGCCAGCCTTCACTGCCGTGCTTGTGCAACAAACCCGCGTTGTGCAACTGCTCGACCGCCTCGCCAAACTGGCTCGGTGAAGTGGCCAGATAGAACAAAAGATTCCGCCGAAGCAGTGGATTGCCGAATCCGGAGAGAAGTTGCTCCAGTTTTTTGTAGGCTTCCGGGTCTGTGAGATCTCCCTGGCAATAATGCACATTCGTCGCGAATTCGTTCCAGACGGCTTCGTCCACGGGCTTTGTCCGTGAAAACTGTTTCAATGCCTCCAACAATTCCGCGCGCCAGGATTCATTGTTCTTCTCGCGACGCGCGAAGCCGATCACGCGATACGACGGCGGCAGTTGCTTGTCCTTGTGCAGATGGTAAAGCGCGGGGATCAGTTTACGCGCCGTCAAATCACCACTCGCACCGAAGATGACAATCGAGCAAGGCTCGACCGGTTTGCGGTCATCGTCGAGGCGGCAGATGGTGGTTTCTTCCGAAAGTTGGATCGTCGTCACGCGCAAAAAGTGCGGGGAAGCGGATGAAAAAGCAACGCTGCAAGTGCTAACCCGCCAGGCGTCCTCCGCCACCGACCGCCCTAGATTTGCTCCAAAACACGTCTCAGCTCCGTGTCTGTGTTGTAGAAATGAGGTGAGAGCCGGATATAACGCTGCCCCTTGCGATCCACGCGCAGCGAGGTCACGATGCCCGCACCCAGAAGTTTATGATGAAGAGCAGGCAGATCGGCTTCAGGTTTTGAAAAGGTCACGATGCCCGAGGCGTTTTCCGCCGGCGACTCCGCATTCAACACTGTAAAACCTTTCGCCTTCAGTTCCGGGACAAGCCACGCACGTTTACGCAACAACTCCCGCGCGATATTTTCCACACCCAGCTCGACGAGCATCTGCATCCCAGCGATCAATCCCACCAACCCGACCAGATTGTGCGTACCTGCCTCGAACTTTTTTGCGCCCGCCCGAAACTCGATGTGTTCCTGGGCCACAAAGTTCGGACAACGCACGTTGTGCCAGCCATAAACCGGCGGGTTGAGTTTTTCCTGAAGCTCACGCCGCACATACATCACTCCCGCGCCACACGGACCAAGCAGCCATTTGTGAGCGTCTGCGGCAAGGAAATCCACGTGCTCGACCGTCGTCGCCTGCACGCGC
>CAZFNB010000390.1:0-3630 GCA_964520235.1 uncultured Bifidobacterium sp.
GTGATCTTCGAGTGATCGGCCAGTCCCGCCTTGATGCCGAACTTGTCTTTGAGCAGCCGGTCAATGCTCTGGACGATGTAATTCACCACCGGCTCGGGCGTGTAATAAACGCCGCGCAGTTCGCGGAGCTTGGGATCGTAGGCCTGGAGGAAAGTTTCGTAGAAGTGGACGACGGGATCGCGTCGGCGACCGCGTTTGCCGAAGTCTTCGAGAATCCGCGCCATGTCAGCGTGGGCCAACGTTTGAATCAAATCTTCCACGAAACCGGCAAACGGTTCGTCATCCAAGGCCGAGCCGGTGAGTTGCTCGAAGAAGGTGCGCAGAAAGGGATTGGTGCGGGGGATGAGTTTCTGCGCCTTGTCGCGGGTGAACTTGACCTCGTAGCTGGCGGCGCGGGCGCTGAACAAACCGTAGGCGAGCGTTTGCGCGAACATGTCGGCGAACTCGTTGACGGCTTCGGCTTCCTTCTTGGCATCGGCTTGCTCGGCGAGTTCCGGGAGCAGGGTGGCGGCGAAAGCGTTGCGCCAGTCGCGGAGTTGTTGCGAGGCCGCGCCGGTTTGAAACGCGCCGATGATGATGTCGCGGATGACGTGCGTGAGATTGGCGAGGCGTTTGGCGAGTTCTTCAGCCGAGGCGATGTCCACCGGCTTTTGCGAAAGAAAACTTTCAAGCAGATGGCGGGCGCGTTCGAGTTCCTCGGGCGCAGCGGGCGTGAGTTTGCCGCCAGCCGAGACGTGAGCGAGACGGAAGGTTTCGCGTTTCCTGCCATCCACGAACCAGCGAAACTCCACGTAATCGGTCAGGAGCAAACTGGGGAGCGAGGCGAGGTAGCGTTTGAGTTGTTCGCTACGTTCAATCTCGGCAAGGTCCGCACCAATGTCCTTGGCTTCCACGTAGCCAAGGGAAAGTTGATCGCGTTTGCGAGAGATGACGTAATCTGGCGCACCACAGTCCGAACGCTTGGGTTCATTGGTGGTGATGATTTTTTCGTTGAGAGCTTCCAGCAGTTCCTTGAGCGCGGGGCGATGAGTATGCTCGGTGGAGTCGCCGCGTTTCAGGGCGCGTTCCAGTTTGCGGAGGTATTCCACGATGGGTGACGGTTTGCCACCGCCGCCATAAGCGGGTGGTTCTTCCCGAAGGCTGTCACCGTCCACACCAATGTCAGTTGGCTCGTTCACTCTTAAGCTCGGCAATGATTGTCTCCAACCGCCGGCCATATTCGACAAAATTCTTTCGCGCCGCGTTGCTGGCGTTCGATGCCTTTGCGTTCGGATCGTGAAACACCGCTATCATGTGCGGCTCGATGCTGACTCCCGCGCTGTAACCGCGCGCCGCCGCGTCCTTCAAAATCTCCCGCATACGACCTTCGCCTTCACCCGGCCAGTTGTAAGTCTCGGCGTTTTTCGTCTTGTCCCAGGTCGCGTCCTTGACGTGGATGTGGACGACGTGCTCGCGGACGTTCTGCCAGAATTCCCACGCATCCTGGCGAGGCCACGGCTTCGGTTTGCTGCGGTCGGGATTGAACACCGGATTCGCGGTGTCGAACACTAGTTTCAGGCCGGGGCATTTGTCGAGCAACTCCAGCGTGTGCTGCCAGCTCATGCCTCCATAATTCATGCAGTTCTCGTGAACCGGCTGGATGCCTGCGTCGAGAAACATGTTCGTCACGTCCTTCACGCGACGGAACACTTCGGCGGGTGTTTTGAATTCGTCATCGCCGGGTTTGAAACTCATGATGCGGACAAATTTCGCGCCGAGCCGGTTCATGCGCGGAATGCAACGCTTCACCTCGCCCAGCGTGATGTCAAACGGGTCGCCGGCTTTCTTCGCCCAATTCATCACAGCCGATCCGAAACAGTAAACCCGGACTCCGGATTGTTCGATGAGCCTGACCGCAGCATCGAACGCAGCATCCGGGATGTCGTGGAAGTTTGCCTTCGCATGGCCGGGGAGTTCCGCCGCGCGCATCTCGATTAAGCTCCAGCCAAGTTCACGCGTGGCGGCGAGTTGCGTCTCGAGACCTGCGCCCGCTTCATCGCCGATGCCCATCAGTTTCATGCGACGGAATCAGGCGGTTCAACGCCAGCAACGATAAACGTAGGCGGGAGGCAGGTTGCGCCAGACGATGGGCGTGGTCTGCACGCGGGAAAATTCACGGAACATCAACTTGCGAAATCGCAGCGTGGTGGGAAACCAGCGCGCGTGGATGTAGGCAAACGCGACGAATTGTCCGCCGGGCACGAGCGAATCCACCACGGCTTTCATGATGCGATCCTGCAACGCGGGCAGCATGTTGCCCCACGCAAGGCCGCTGATGACACAACGGGCTGTTTGCGAACCCACGTAACGGGTCAGGTGCTCGGCGGAGTCGTGGATGATTTCGCACGGGGAAAAACGGCGGCGCAACACGTCAATGTTCGTCGGGCTGAGTTCCATCGCCACGAGACGACCCCGCCCTTCCAACCGCTCCAGAAGCAGTTCAGTGAAGTTGCCCGTGCCCGGGCCAAGCTCCGCCACGGTGTCGCCCGGCTCAAACTCGCAACTCTCCACGACAGCGCGCGACAGCACTGCCGAGCTCGGCCAAAGCGCCCCGACCTTGAACGGCTCGCGAATGAACGCTTCAACGAAGCGCAACGCCCGTGCCGTGCCCATGGCGGGATGCTCGCGCATCACCTGTTCTCTTGTTTCATGCCTCATGCGCGGGAATCCTTAACAAAACCCGGGACATACCGCCAGCTTTCATCTTCGGAAAGAACTCGCAAAGTCCGCCGTCTCGACCTGCATCACTTTTTTCTGCAATTTTGAACCTGCAATCAGTTCGCGGAGTCTCGATTCCCATGCGGCGCCGTTCATCGGCAGTTCAACCGTCTCGTTGATCAGTGACGAATACACCATCACGTTCGCGAGTTCGACGGAATGAATCCCATCCGCACCGGGCGCGATGAGTTTTTCACCATCAAGGATCGCATTCACGAAATTCTGCAACAACGTGGCATGGGGTGCAGCCGCATTGACGAACGGAATCTCCTCCGTCTTCGACTCGGGTTTGGAAAAGCCGGTTTTTGCCGTGCGGCAAAACTCCAGCATGTCCGCGGCGTTGCGCGTGAACATCAGTCTGCCATTTTCCATGATCAACGTTCCGCGCGCCCCGACGATCTCAAAGCGGTTCACGCCCGGCGCTTCGCCGGTGGAGCTTACAAAGGTGCCCGTGGCGCCGTTGGCCCATTCGAGATACGCCGTCACACTGTCCTCGACCTCGATCTGATGAAAGCGCCCGAACTGGCAGAAGCCGCGTGCGCGCGCAGGCATTCCGACCAGCCATTGCAGCACATCAAGATTGTGCAGGCATTGATTCAGCAATACGCCGCCGCCGTCATCACGCCACGAACCGCGCCATGCGTTGCTGGCGTAGTATGCCTCGCTGCGAAACCAGTCCGTGTTGACCCAGTTCACCCGTACAATATCGCCAACCTCGCCGCCACCGATCAGCGCCCGGACCTTCTCGTAACGCGGCTCGACGCGCAGTTGGAACATGCAACCGAAAATCAGCCCGGGATTTTTTTGATGCGCAGCTATCAAACGTTCACCATCCGCCTTGTGCGCAGCAATCGGCTTTTCCACCATCAAGTG
>CAZFNB010000391.1:0-3630 GCA_964520235.1 uncultured Bifidobacterium sp.
CGAAGCTTCCGCATGCCTCGCGCCGATCGTGCTCCGCACCGTGGACGAATCGGATGCGATGATTTTGTTGCTCCGCCGCTCTGAGATCGAGGCGTTGTGTGCAGGTCTCGATGTCGAAGCGAACCGGCCCGGTACTTATTCCGTGGCGCGTTATGCCCTTGCCGCCAAGCGCCCGATGATTGTTCTTCCCGCCGAAGCCGCCGATCCGTGGCAGGAAAAAATCCTCCTGAACGATCCGACAACGACAACCCCGGCGATGGCCTGGTTTTTTGATCCGATGGTGACGGATGTCGTTCGACGGGCCAAACAAACCGGGCTTCCCGCCCGGACGGAATCCCGCCCGGACTGGATAACAACACCCTGCGGTGAAAGCGTCTGGCGATTGCAACAATGCCTCGGCCACCTTGCGGATTCCTGCCAGAACACAACCCAGACCGGTTTGAAATTGGTGCTGCGATTTCATCTTGGCGCCTCAACTGTGGCGGCGCTCATGGCGACGGTGCTGGCGTTTGAACATCCGCCCGCCCTGCTGTGGCGGCTGGTTCCACTGCTGTTGCTGGCGTTCACAAAACCATCACTGGCCTTTGCCGCGTGGTGGCTGGAACACAGGCTTCATCATCGCGGTGACCGTGAAGACTGGGTTCATGCGCGGGTGCTACAGGAGCTTTGCCGGGGCGCACTTGCATTGTGGCCGCTGCCGATACAGCCGCTTGACGCAAACGATGAGGAAGATTTTCCGAAAGTGAAACGACTCATCCGTTCATTGCGGTTGTTGCGGGAACAGGATGCAAGGGCGGCTGCACGGAAAACGCCGCGGCTTCCGAGGGAAACACAGTTGGAGGCTGACATGCGTGTCGCGTGCGAACGCTATACCCGTCACCGTTTGCAACATCAGGCGGAGTATTACGGGGAAAAACTTTCCAGTGCCAGGAAGCAGGCCAACTGCTGGCGACGCGGATTCGTGATTGCGACCTGGCTGGCGATTGCGATCGGTTTGACGCTTGCAATTGATCTTCTGATGATTTCTTCAAATCATCATCTTCTCTCTCATGCCCTCAAACAATGGTTGGAAGCTCTCGTCATCATCTTTCCATTTGTCGCCGCACATTGTCTGGCCATGATGACGTTGCTGGACTGCCGGCGACGCGAAAATCGTTACGAAGAGATGCGGCAATACCTCACGCGTCTCGCTGAAACACTCGCCAGAACACAGGCCAATCCCAGCCGTGTCCGTCTAATTGAACATGCCGAGCGGATGATGATCGAAGAACAACACGAATGGTTTTCGGTGATGAGAAACCTCAGCGTGTAATTCAACACCGGGCTTTCGCCTGACGTCGGCGCGCGTGAAGGATGAATTCCGTGTAACCGTTGGGCTGCATCGCACCTTTGAACACAAGGTCACACGCGGCCTGAAATGCCACGCTTTGCCCGAAATCCGGCGACATCGGGCGATACGCCGCGTCGCCTGCGTTCTGGCGATCCACAATCGCAGCCATCCGCTTGAGAGTTTCGAGCACCTGCGCCTCCGAACAAATGCCGTGACGCAGCCAGTTGGCAATATGCTGGCTGGAAATCCGAAGCGTGGCGCGGTCTTCCATCAAGCCGACATCGTTGATGTCCGGCACCTTTGAACAACCGATCCCCTGCTCCACCCAGCGCACCACGTAACCAAGGATTCCCTGCGCGTTGTTGTCCAGTTCCTGCTGCACCTCCGCCGGAGAAACAACCACGCTCCCGAGCAACGGTATCTGCAGAATTGAATCCAGACTGGCTCGTTTACGCGTGGATAGTTCCTGCTGACGTTTCGATACGTTCACACGATGATAATGCAGCGCGTGAAGCGTCGCCGCCACAGGCGATGGAACCCAGGCCGTGTTCGCTCCGGCCTCGGGATGCGCAATCTTTGTGGCGAACATCTGTGCCATCTGATCAGGCATCGCCCACATGCCCTTGCCGATCTGCGCACGACCCCGCAAACCGCAGGCAAGTCCTGTGTCCACGTTCCAATCCTCGTAGGCGAGAATCCACGGCTGCTGCTTCATGGAATTTTTCCGAACCACGGCACCAGCTTCCATGCTGGTGTGAATTTCATCACCCGTGCGATCCAGAAATCCCGTGTTGATGAAAATGACGCGCTCGGACGCGGCGTGAATGCAAGCAGCGAGATTCACCGTGGTGCGGCGCTCCTCATCCATGATACCGAGCTTGACGGTGTTTCGCACAAGTCCCAGCGCATCCTCCACGCGACTGAAAAGTTCGCATGTCAGCGCCACTTCATCAGGGCCGTGCATCTTTGGCTTCACGATGTAAATACTGCCTCCGCGTGAATTGCGATAAACTCCCCGGCCCTTCAAATCGTGCATCGCGATCAGGCAGGTGAACATGGCGTCCAAAAACCCCTCGGGGATTTCCCTTCCTTCCCGATCCAGCACCGCGTCTGTGAACATGTGATGGCCGACGTTGCGTGCCAACAACAGACTGCGTCCAGGCAGTGTGAATGAAATGCCATCAGGCCGCTTGTAACTGCGATCCGCGTTCAGCGCGCGCGTCAACAGACGCCCGTTCTTCTCGAACCTCTCGACGAGGTCGCCCTTCATCAAACCGAGCCAGTTGGAGTAAACCAGCGCCTTGTCCTCAGCGTCCACTGCTGCAACTGAATCCTCGAAATCCTGGATCGTCGTGATGGCGGATTCGATCAACACGTCCTTCACTCCCGCCGGGTCGCATCTGCCGACGGGGTGCTCGACATCAATCTGTATCTCAAAATGCAATCCATGATTGCGCAGCAGAACCGACTTTGGTGAAGACGCCTCGCCCAAGTAACCGGCGAATTTTTCCGGTTCGGCAAGCGGCTGTCGGGAATTGTCCGCCAGCCTCACGAGCAGTTTGCCATCAACAACACCATACTGAACGGCCTGCCTGTGACTGCCGCTGGCAAGCGGCGCGGATTGATCCAGAAAATCACGCGCCATCAAAACGACCTTTTCACCCCGGCGCAGATTCAAGCTGCCGGATTTTTCACAACCGTCGGTTTCGGGAATCACATCCGTGCCATAAAGCGCGTCGTATAGACTGCCCCAACGTGCATTGGCCGCGTTAAGCGCATAGCGGGCGTTGTTGACCGGCACCACGAGTTGCGGTCCGGCTGTCCGGGCAATTTCATCATCAACATTTCCGGTGGTGATTTTGAATTCAGACGGCCCGGGCAGAAGATAGCCGGTTTGAACGAGAAATTTTTTGTATGCGACGGGGTCAAATGATTTCCCGGCGTTGACGCGATGCCACGAATCAATTTGGGCTTGAAGCTCGTCGCGCCGACGGAGCAAAGCCTGAAGTTTCGGAAAAAGGTCGGCGGTGATGTTTTCGAGTGAGTTCCAGAATGACCCGGGCTGGATGTCCGTACCCGGCGCGATGTCTTCCTCCACGAGTCTCTGGAGGGTTTTAGCGACTTGAAGACCGCCAATCTGAGTGCGTTGCGTCATCGATTGCAAAATCAACGTGCAGACTTCCCTCTGTAAACGCCAGATAAATCAACGTCCGGCGATCTTCCCGGTGACTTTCCGGGGTTGCTTTCCGAAATGTCCCGATTTGTTGAAGCCCGCCACCTCTGGCTTAGTAGGTCACGAG
>CAZFNB010000392.1:0-3622 GCA_964520235.1 uncultured Bifidobacterium sp.
CACCGCGACCGCCTGTTGCAAAACGTCCAAAGCCTTGCGCACCGGGGAAGGCGGGTAGCTGGGCGAAGCTTTTAGTGCTTGTTGAATGGAGCAGAAAAACAGCGCAGAGCGAAGCAACGATACGGATGGTTCGGCAGTTCATGTAACAATGTGACTTGATGTGACACGATACCGGAATCGAGGAATGTTTTCATCCCAGATTTCTGCATACCAGCTTGAATAAACTGCGCCGAAGTCTGAAGTGCGTCGTGGATTTATAGGTCTATTTCTTCAAAGCGGGCCGCACACGCTCGGCGAGAATCTTGTAGCCCTCGCCATTGAAATGGAGTTTGTCCGAAACAAAAAGTTCCGGACGCGGTTTGCCGTTGGTATCAAGGGAAATGTCGTAGGCTTCGAGATATTTCAGGTGTGGTTTGCCTTTGATGAATTCAGCAACAAGTTGGTTGGTCTTCTTTTCCCGTTCCGCCTGTGGCCAGCGCGCGATGCTGGGACAGAGTGAGATAAAAACGATTTCCGTTTTCGGAAGCTTGCTATGAATTTTGGCGACGAAATCCTTGAAGTCGTTGAAAACTTGTTCGGGGGATTTGCCCGCCCACAAATCGTTGCCACCGGAGCGAAGGAAAATCTGTTTCGGTTCGTGCGGAAACACGAGCCGGTCGGCGAAATAGGTGGCATCCACGATTTCCGTGCCGCCGAAGCCGCGATTGATGACGGGCACGTCGGGATAATCCTTGGCGAGCGTTTTCCAGCCCCGAATCGTGGATGAACCGATGAACAGTATGGCATTCTTGGGCGGCGGATTTGTTTTGTCAGAAACTTCCATCGCGGAAACTTCCTTTTCCCAATTCGTGAACGAATGCGTTTCCGGTGTGATCCATTTGTTAAAACGCAACCATTCCTCGCAGCGTTCCGGCCATTTCGAGGTCGGGCCATATTGCGCATCGCGGCTGTCGCCGTGTGAACCCGCAGAGTAGGCGTGCATTTCGGCGGACACACCGGCGTCGCGCAGCGCTTGATAAAATTTAAGAGAGTTTTCCACGGGAACACTTTTGTCTGCCATCGTTGCGACGAGGAAAATTGGAGGCGTGTTGCTGCGAACATGTTTTTCCAGTGAGAGCAATTCAATTTGTTCCGTTGTCGGATTGTCACCGAACAAAGCCTTGCGTGAACCTTTGTGGACGAACGGGTCTTCCATCGTTATCACGGGATAAATCAATGCGGCGAAATTCGGTCGCGCGCTGACTTCATCGAGTGTGCTGCCAGTTTTGCCCTCGGGCGAATCCCACATCGTTGCAGCGCAGGCGGAGAGATGGCCGCCTGCCGAGCCGCCCATCACGCCGATGCGGTCGGGGCGGATGCCAAACTCCGGCGCGCGTGAACGTACGATGCGGATGGCGCGCAGCACATCCTGCAACGGCGCGGGATGGCCGTAGTTGTCGAGGCGATATTTGAGAACGAAGACGGTGATGCCGAGAGAGTTCAGCCATTGTGCGTCCTTCTTGCCATCGCCGACGCGCACATAACCGCCGCCGGGCGAAAAGATGACCGCTGTGCCGGAAGCTTTGGCGGTATCCGGCGCATACATCGTGATGGTGGGGTTGTGGATGTTGGTAAAGCGACCGTTGAATTCGACTTCGGGCGTGGGGTTTGATTTGAGACCGGGCACACCTTCCGGCCAGAGCGGAATGACAACCGGTTCAGCGGAGAAACATTTTGATGCGAAGACGCAAAGAAATAAAAGAGTGGAGATCGGGCGGAGCAATGAGTTCATGTGAAATGAATTTTCGCGATGAACTTCCGACGGAGCAATGAAAAGTTTGATTCAAATCAGCGCTGAACGACCGTGCATTGCTCACGGGCCGAGCAGGACGCGGAAGAAACGTTGATGGAAACCGCTTGTGGCCGGATCGCTCCAGTTGAAGGGCAGGGCGGGGGAATTAGTGGTGAACAACGGTGACCAGTTCAGCAGATTTGTCGAAGCTTGAATCGTGTAATCCGGCCCAGTGTCGCCGGTGACTTGAAATTGAAACGCGCCGCCTGTGAGGGAAACAGATTGCAGATTCGGCTGTGCTGGGCGAGTGACGAGCACGGTGAAACTTTGCGTCGCACTCATCACAGGCGAGCCGTTGTCAGTGACGATGACACTCATCTGATTCGTCGTCGGGCTTTGCGCGATGGCGGGTCGCCAGTTGAAGATGCCGTTGCTGGAGTTGATGGATGAACCCGCCGGGCCATTCTGCAAACTGAACGTCAACGTTTGTGCGGGAATGTTCGTGTCGCTTGCGGAGTTGGTGAAGTTGATGGTCGTGCCCGCGACGACGGTGCGATTGGAGATTGTCGCGAGAGTCGGCGGCGTGTTTGAAACCGGCGCATTCGTCGTGGTGACCAAAACGCCGCAGTTCATCGGGCCGAAGGTCGTTCCGCTGCCGATGGCGCTGAAAGTGAAGTTCGCGACGCCGTTTGTGTTTGCGGTGGCTGTGAAGCGCGCGGTGTAACCATCACCGAGCAACGTCACCGTGCCGTTCGTTCCATTTGCCACGGAGTAAGTGAGGTTGGTCGCGCCGCCGGTGGCGTCGCGCAGATTGACATCCACCGTGCCGTTGCGGTCGCAGAGCGCATGGGCGTCGGCGAGCCAGTTCAAATACTCTTCGAGCTTGGTGTAGCCGGTGAAGACGTTGGTGGTGTTGCGGTCGGTGGCGAGATTTGGATTCAAACCCACGGCGAGTTCCCACCAGTCCGGCATTCCATCGTTATCCGTGTCAGTGGGCGCGGTCTCGCTGGCCAGCGTGGGCCAGGGATTCACGCCTGTGTAGTTTGTGCCGCTGATGTTGTTCGTGATGTAGTCGCCTGCAAAGGGATTGCCCGCGACAAAGTCAATGTGCTGGCCCGTCTGCAAACGCACGGTGCGCGCGATGCGTTGGTCGTAGGCGTCACGTCGCCAATGCATCGCGCCGGACAGTGCGATGACTTTCTGCAAGGCGACCTGTGGCGTGTCCGTCGGCATCGCTGGAACATCGAACGGTGAATTGGTCTGCGTGAACGTGCCCGTGAACATGCTCCACCCCGAGGCCACGCCGTCGAGCACGCCATTCTTGTTGTTATCAATTACATTGCCGGACTGGTGGATGACCGTGGTGAGCGCGTCGCCGTCGAAAGCATGGGTCTTCGTGCTGAAAGGACCTGCGAGAAAATAATTGCTCACGTAGTTCAGCTCGGTGTTTTCGTCCGATGGCCCGCCGTAGCTGGCGAAGAAGCCCCAGTTGTAAACGGCATTATTTCGGAAATCGAGGCGCATGACGTTGTTGGAAGTGTCGCTGCCGGTGCGCGGATTGCGGCTGGTGTGGTGGGCGTAAAGATTGTGGTGATAGGTGAACGTGGAATTGATGTCGGAGGAGATGATGCCCCCGTAACCGTGTTGTCCTTTGATATGGATGGAATTCCGGAGCGACTCGGTGATAAAACAGTTCTGCACGGTCAACTTGTCCACGCTGCGACTGGTGGAAAGGGTTTCGTCCACCGACCATGAGGCGGAGACGTGATCGATCATGATGTTCGTTCCGCCGTTGATCCACATGGCGTCGGATTCCTGCATGGCGTTAGTGCCAAGACGCGTGCGGATGTG
>CAZFNB010000393.1:0-3608 GCA_964520235.1 uncultured Bifidobacterium sp.
ATCGCGGAGTTGATCGAACTGGGCATGAAGTTTTCCGAGCGCGACGCGCCGGGTGAGGACGGCGGCAAGGAACTTGATCTCGGCAAGGAGGGTGGCCACTCAAAGCGTCGCATTCTCCACGCGAAGGATGTGACCGGGCGCGAGATCGAGCGCGCTTTGCTGAACGCGGTTTCCCGTCAGCCGAACATCCAGATGTTTGAGAATCACATCGCCATTGATCTCATCACGAGCCAAAAGCTCGGTTACGTGGGCGCGAACCGCTGTCTCGGCGCTTACGTGTTCGATAAAAACGGCGGGCAGGTGGAGACGTTTGTTGCCGGAACGACTCTGCTGGCCACGGGCGGTTGCGGAAAGGTTTATCTCTACACGACGAATCCCGACATCGCCACGGGCGATGGCGTGGCGATGGCGTATCGCGCGGGAGCGGCGGTGGCGAACATGGAGTTCGTCCAGTTTCATCCGACGTGCCTGTATCATCCGCAGGCGAAATCGTTCCTGATCACCGAGGCCGTGCGCGGTGAGGGCGGCGTGCTTGAAACGTTGAATGGCGAGGAGTTCATGGATGAATACCATCCTCTGAAATCGCTCGCTCCGCGAGACATCGTGGCCCGGGCGATTGACAGCGAGATGAAGAAGAGTGGCGCAGATCACGTGCTGCTGGACATCACGCACAAACCCGCGCGCTTCATCATCCAAAGATTTCCGAATATCTATCAGACCTGCCTTCGTTTCGGCATAGACATCACGAAGGAACCAATTCCCGTCGTCCCGGCGGCGCATTATCAGTGCGGCGGCGTGGTGACAAATGTGGATGGAGAGACGGAGATCGCCGGGCTTTTTGCCGTGGGCGAAGTGGCCTGCACGGGCTTGCACGGTGCGAACCGGCTGGCGAGCAATTCACTTCTTGAGGCGCTTGTCTGCGCAGATCGCGCGGCAAGGAAAACGGCTGGCACAGGCGTAGATGGTAAATCACCGATAGCCAACAGCAAAATTCCGGCGTGGCAATCAGGCAACGCGCACAATCCGGACGAGATGGTGGTGGTGTCGCACAACTGGGACGAAATCCGGCGGCTCATGTGGGACTACGTGGGCATTGTGCGCACGAACAAACGTCTGCAACGCGCGCAGTCACGACTGGCAAATCTGCTCCAGGAAATCCACGAGTACTACTGGAACTTCAAGGTGACGGGCGACCTGCTTGAGCTTCGCAACATTGCAACCGTGGCCGACTTGATCGTGCGTTGCGCCCAGATGCGACCGGAAAGCCGCGGTCTGCATTACAATCTTGATTATCCCAACTCAAATCCCGAATGGTCGCAACGCGACAGCGTGGTGCGGAAGTTGGGCTAGTTGTGAAACATCGGACAACTGATTCGATGAATTGTCATCCGCGATGAATCGTGCGTCGCCCTCGGCCATTTGTGCGCTTGCGCCGGTCTATGTGACCAGCGAGTGCGTGTCAGTCAGAGCAAGGATTTCACCGGGGGTGCGATCGCGGGGCGTGAAATTCATTTCGTCTGCAGCCGGAAAAAGCGTGATGTGCCCCGATCCACCGGCACGCTGGTGCTGAAGACTGTGCCGGTGTTTTGGACGGCATTGGTGTCGTTTGTCCATGTGGCTGACGAGAGATTGGTCGTGGATTTTAGCACCATGCCAGCTCCACTCAGCGGCCATTTAAGGATCAGCAGGTTGTTGCTGATGCTTGGTGAAATGTTGACAGGCGCAGTCATCGCTCCAAGCGCCTCGGCAGCCGGCAGTACGTTGCCGTCCGAACCGAACAAGGATCGTTGGTGGAAGCCTGCGAGATTGTAACCGGAAACCTGCTGATACTCGGCGGCCCACCAGAATATCCCCGCGCCTTTTCCTCCGGGAACGCCTTTGACAATCTTGGCGAGTTCGATGACGAACTGTGTCTGGCCGTTTGTCGTGGCCGGGATGCCGAAGATGTTTGTCGAATTGGATCGAGGAAACGCGGTTTCCATCACCATGACCGGTTTGTTGTAACGCATAGCGGCGTTGGTCAGGCAGGTTTGCAACGCAGCAAGGTCGCCGTGCCACCACGGGTAATAACTCTGACCGATGATGTCAAAGGGCACTTGCTGTGCGGCGAGGTTGTCGAAATACCACTGCGTTGAATTCCAATCCCCGCCGCGATCAATGTGGATGATGATCTTCGGCATGTTTGTTCCAGCGGCGTCTTTCACACCTTGAACGGCGTTGGTCAGCAATTGTGCGAGTTGCGACCATTGGGTCGAATTGTCATAACTCCCACCCACGCGACCGTCATTCCACAAAAGGCCGGGAGTGATCTCATTGCCGACCTGGACATAGTCCGGCAGCGCTCCGGCGGCATTGAGCGAGGCGATGGTGTTGCTGCTGTAGCTGCGAATCCCGGATTTGAGTTGTGTGAAATTAAAATTTGTCCACGCCGCCGGTTTGGTTTGTTTGCCGGGGTCGGCCCAGGAATCCGAGTAATGAAAATCCAGCAGGAATTTCAACCCGGCATTTTTCACCCGCACTGCCAGCGGCAACGTGTAGGCGAGGTTGTTTGTGTAATTATATGGATCGGCTTGCGCCTGCGCCGCACTGCTTGTGAACAGCCTCAATCGGACACAATTAAAGCCGCGATTCTTGAGGATCGTCAACGCATCCTGAACCTGCCCGTTGACGCGATAGTTGATGCCGCGATCCTCGAAGAACCGCAGATGTGACATGTCTGCACCTGCAATGAAATCGGTTTGGAGATTGGTGTAGGGAGAAGGAGGGTTGGTCACGTTGTCGAAGTAAACGGCAGGCAGCGTCTGATTGCCTGCGGTGACCTGAAAAGAACGATTGTCGCCGGATTCCCAGATCAACTGGCCAGCGGGGCTGTTGCCTCCGGGGTTGATGATGAATTTATGATTTTCGTAATCGCCGGCCGGGACATTGTTGTTGAACGTTCCGGTGTAAATGTTCGAGTCTGTTACGCTGGCCGCAAGTGTGGAAGTCGTCGTCCAGTCCGTAGTGGAAAACGTGCCGGACACGATGACAGTGTCACCGTTTGCTGGATTGAAATTTCCCAGGACGCGCTGGACGTCCATGTTCACCTGGTAGGTGACTTGATTGGCCGGAGCAGCGAGGGCGGTTGCGAGGAAGATTCCCGCCAGCAAGAGCGATGATTTGCGGTTTGTCATCCGCATGGGTTGATGCTTTGGGTTCATTCCCTTGCATTGAAATGGTTGTCGTAACTGTCGCCTCACAAATTGTCACCCGGTTCTGCGGACACAAGTCTCAAGTCGCCATAGGACAGTGCAATCATATCACTGGCAACTCCCTCCGCAAAATTTTCCTCCGATGACCGGCCTGAGTCAGGTCATAACCAGGCCTTTCCCGGTGGTGGGTTGGATCATCACGCGGCGTTACTCGGTGTGCTGGGGAAAAAGTCGCAGAGAACTTGCTAACGGAACCGGGCTGCATGCCATTTACCCCGTCTTAAGCGAGGGCTGATGGATTTTGTCACAGCATAAAATCAGATTGAAGCGCAGGACGAACGGGCGTTAAATCCCGAGACGATGAAGATGTTTCTGAGTTTGATGGTAACTTAAAAGAGATATTTAAGTATGTTACTA
>CAZFNB010000394.1:0-3588 GCA_964520235.1 uncultured Bifidobacterium sp.
TCATGCTGCGCGACCAGGATTTTGGCATCGTCCGCGCCCGCGCCTACGGCACGTTCGATTTCAAGGTGGTGGACGTGAAAACGTTCCTCAAAGAAGTCGCCGGCACGGATGACCATTTCCGCCTGGATGAATTTGCCGACACCATGCGCTCGCGCATCGTCAGCGTGTTCACCGATGCACTCGCTTCGGCCAAGGTGCCGGTGCTTGATGTGGCGTCGCGCTACTCCGAACTTGGCGATGCGCTGTTGCCCGCCATCAATCCTGCAGTCACGACCAAATACGGCATCGAGATCAACAGCTTCATTGTCGAGAACGTCTCTGTGCCGCCGGAAGTCGAACAAGCCATTGATAAACGCAGCAGCATGCAAGCGATCGGCAACCTGAACGACTACGTGAAGTTTCAGATGGCCGAAGCCATGGGCAAAGGTGGTGAAGGTGGCGGCATGGCCAACACCGCCGCACAACTTGGCGCAGGCTTGGCGATGGGCCAGCAGATGATGGCCGCAATGGGCGCGCAACAAACCACGCCCGCAGCCGGAACGCCGCCGGTGATTTCTAGCTCTGGCGGAATTCCAGAAATGCTCGGCACGAGTGATGTCGCCAAAGCTCTTGGCGTGAGCGAGGCCGATGTGCTGTCCACGCTGGAAAAGGGTGAACTCAAAGGGAAGAAGATCGGCTCGACCTGGCGTGTAACGCGCGCGGCGCTCGATGAGTTTTTGAAGTCTTGAATTAAGCTTGGAAGCAGTGAGTTCCACCAAGGCCAGCAATAAATCAGCAGCCCCAGCCATAACAGACAGGCAGGAACTCTCGCTGCGGGGGAAGATGTTGCTTTTGTTTTTTGCAATCGTTACCTGTAGCATCGGCGGATTATTCATCTCCAAGCTCTGGCGGGAACGCCAAACAGGAAAGGAATCCCTGAATTGGCCGCAAACCGAAGGGCTGGTTATGCGTTGCGAATACAACCATAGCAAGCGTAATCCGAATGCAAGAATCTCCTATCTGTACAAGGTAGATGGGAAAAAATACCATTCTGAGCAAGTGACTGTGGCGAATGAGTTCATGATTTATGATCCGAGAATTTTCGCGGATGCACATCCGGCCGGAACAAAAATTCACGTCTATTACAAACCCGAACATCCAGATGTCTGCGTGATCGTGCCAGGAATTGAATCTCAGAATACCGCCTGTCTGGTCTTGTTCGGTGTTTTGGTACTTTTTCTCACTGGAGCTAGCCTCAACTTGGTATTGCAAACAGTTCGTTGTGCTTTCGCTCAACGGGAACACCACGCCAATGCCTGAGACTATCGGCCAAAAGAAATTCTCCTGCCCGGCGTGCGGCGCGGCGACGAAAACCAACATCAAGGTCACGGGAATGAACGCCAAAGGAATGGGGAAAGAAATGTTCTCGTCTTCATTCTCCTGGCAATCATTCCCCTGACTTTCAACCCGGACTTCATCCCATGCCCATCCACTGTCCAGTTCAAATCAAGCCGCTGAGTCCGGAAGCGTTCGAGGCGATTGATTACCGGGTGATGGGCCACGCCTACGCCAGCCAGAATGAGTTGGGCCGGCTCTGCGAGGAAAGCGCGTATCAGACCGACCTAAAAGCGCGCCTGCTTGCCAATGGCTTCCGCTCCGTGCTGACCGAGTTGCCTGTGACCGTCATGCACCGGGATTTCGTCAAAAAGTATTATCTCGATCTCGTGGCCGACGACGCGCTCTACGAGTTGAAAGCGGAGGCCGCCCTCATCGGAGAGCACGAGGCTCAGGCTTTGAATTACATGTTCGTCGTGGAAATCCCGCGCGCCAAGTTGCTGAACTTCCGCCCGGCAAAGGTTCAAGGGAAACTCCTTGCAACCGGACTCACTCATTCTTCACGGCGAAACGTCAGTTTTATCACCGACCGCTGGCAGGCTGTGACTCCGGCTTGTGAATCGTTGCGCCAGACATTGCGCGATCTGATGTCCGACTGGGGCGCGTTCCTCGAAATGGGTTTGTATCAGGAAGCATTGATCCACTTCGGCGGTGGCGCGCTCAAGGTGGAGCAGCGCGTCGGTCTTGCGCGCAACGGATTGGACCTGGGAGGTCAACGCATGTTGATACATGCGCCGGGCGTGGCGTTTCGGCTGACTGCAATCACGGCGGAACAACAGCACGTCGAGTCGCATTTGAGGCGGCTGCTCTCGCTAACAAATCTTGAAGCAATCCAGTGGATCAATCTGAATCACTCGCAAATTGAACTCGTAACCATTCGGAGAAAGTCGAGGGAATGAACGTCAGAAGAATAAATTTAGGATACGGTCTTTCCCGATTCCTTTGGCGTTCATTCCATTGACTTCACCTTCCCCATTCCATGCCTGAAGCCATCGCTCAAAAGAAATTCTCCTGCCCGGCGTGCGGCGCGGCAGCGGAATGGAATCCCGCCAAGCAATCGCTCATCTGCCCGTTCTGCGGTACAACTTCGCCCGCGCAGGTGGAACTGGACGCGACCGGACAACAGATCGTCAAGGAGCACGACCTCGTCTCCGCGATTCGCGGGATTCCCGATGACAAGCGCGGCTGGCAGGCGAAGAAGACTTCCGTCAAATGCCAGAGCTGCCAGGCCATCTCGGTGTTCGACCCCGAGCGCGTCGGACAACGTTGCGATTTTTGCGGTTCGGCGGCGCTCGTGCCTTACGAAGAGATCAAGGAAGCGTTCAGCCCGGAAAGTCTGTTGCCGTTCAAGATCAGCGAGACACAGGTGCGTGAGAGCATCCGTCGCTGGTATGGCAGCAGGTGGTTCGCACCCAACAAACTCAAGAACGCCGCGCTCACGGACACGGTGAAAGGACTCTACATTCCCTACTGGACGTTCGACGCGCAGGTACATGCGGACTGGACCGCCGAGTCCGGGTATTATTACTACGAGACGGAATACTACACAGACTCCAACGGAAAATCGCAAAGCCGGCAGGTACAGAAGATCCGCTGGCAATGGTCGTCCGGTTCGTTGAACCACTTCTTCGATGACGAACTTGTGTCCGCCTCGCGCGGCGTGCAGCCGGATTTGCTGGTCAAGGTCGAGCCATTTCCCACCAAGGAACTCGCAGCCTACAACCCGGGCTTCGTCTCGGGCTGGGTGGTGGAACGCTACCAGATTGATCTCGTCAGCGCGGCGAAACACGCCCGCGAGGTGATGGAGCGAAAAATTTATTCCATGTGCGCATCGCAGGTGCCGGGCGACACGCACCGGAATCTCAGCGTGAGCTCGGATTACTCAGGGCAGACGTTCAAGCACATCCTCGCGCCGGTGTGGCTGCTGACGTATCACTACGGCGCGCGGGCATTTCAGGTCGTCATCAACGGCTATACAGGCACGATTGCGGGCAAGTATCCCAAGAGCTGGGTGAAGATTTTCTTCGCCGTGCTGGGTGGACTGGCCGTTGCGGGATTGATCGCACTGATCGTCTCGCGGCAATGAGCCTTACGCGAAAGGCCGGTCACTGGCCCGGCACGCTGCTTTGATTTTCGAAATGAAACAGCCGGGCCGGAGGCCGGCGCTCCAAATTGTTCAACCTGATGGCGTGCGCGAATCGCGCGTGTATTCCA